>CANGVB010000065.1 GCA_947456995.1 Bryobacteraceae bacterium
AGAACCGGGTAGCCGGCGAGGCTCTTCAAACACAAATTGGCCCTGCCGGGATGCCACTCGCGCGCACTCCCGGATTGCCTCAACCTGCTCACGCCAGTCTTCTATTACTAAAACTTCATCTTCGATCGCGGCCATCCCCGGAAAATCTCTGCGTTTTCCACGCCATTCCGGCATCCTCTTGGAAAGAATTCCAAACGCCTCGAGTTCCGCCGCAAACCCCGTTGCACCCCCATGGATGATCTGCCCATCCACCCTCACCAGGCTCCCGGCCATCCCTCGCACTCCCGGCGCAATCTTCTCCCATTTCGACGATCCGCCTACACCTTCCACCTGCAGGTGTATGCCTCTCGGTTCAGTCACGGAGCGAAGCGTTTCCCACTCCCCAACCACGCCAAACACTGGAGAAACAAAGACTTGTTTCGTATGCACCGTCACCTGGTCGGTCACCGTTGCTGGTGTCAGACTCATCGTTTCGGCGTCCAGATCGGCAAAAACCGGTTCCATACCCTGCCACGCAATTCCGGCTAGCAGCTCTGCAGGTGCCAATACAGGCACAATAACTTCGTCGTTTCTATCCTTCAAGCCTAACCATTCCACCACACCACTATCGGCCCAGACAATCGAAATCGTAAGGGGAAATGCAGAATTCCTTTATTTCCTTTACTTTGCAAGAAGTTATTGTGCTAATCTAGCAAATTGTCATGCGTGTCCCCGAACTCATACAGCGTAAGCGCGAAGGTGAAGAACTAGAGCAAGAAGAGCTGGCATTCCTCATCGAAGGCTACATGCGGGGTGAAATTCCCGATTACCAGATATCCGCATTCTTGATGGCCGTCTTCTTTAAAGGACTCACCGAAGCCGAAACAGACAATCTCACCGCCCTGATGATTGCTTCTGGAGAGAAACTCGATCTCTCAGACATCCCCGGTCTCAAAGTGGACAAACACTCCACTGGTGGCGTCGGCGACAAGACCAGCTTAATCGCTGCTCCCATCGCTGCCGCAGCTGGTGTTGTTGTTCCCATGATCAGCGGCCGTTCCTTAGGACACACCGGTGGAACTCTCGACAAGCTCGAGTCCATCCCCGGCTTCAACGTCAACCTCTCTCTCGATCAATTCAAGGCCCAGCTCGCAACCCACGGCCTGGCATTCATCGGCCAGACAGACCAGATCGCTCCCGTCGATGGCAAGCTTTACGCCATGCGTGACGTCACTGGCACTGTCGAATCGATTCCCCTCATCGCCAGCTCGATCATGTCCAAAAAGATCGCTGCCGGTGTTGATGCTCTCATCCTCGACGTCAAGGTCGGTGCTGGCGCATTCATGAAGAGCCAGGTCAACGCCCGCCGTCTGGCCCAGTTGATGGTTGGTATCGGTCGTCGCCTCGATAAGAAGGTTCAGGCTCTGATCACCGACATGAATCAGCCCCTCGGCTACGCCGTTGGCAACGCACTCGAAGTCATGGAAGTCTCTCAGACCCTCCAGAATTCCGGCCCCATCGATCTTACTCGCTTGAGCCTCGAACTCGCTGCCCGCATGATCTTCCTTGCCAAGATCACTCCTACCCTTGAGGCCGCCCGCGAACTCGCACAAACCAAGCTGCTCGACGGCTCCGGTTACCGCAAGTTCAAAGAAGTCATCACCGCTCAGGGTGGCAACGCACAGGTTCTCGATCGCTTCGACCTGCTCCCCAACGCAACCGGCATGCGCGAAATCGTCACCACCCGTGGTGGCTATGTCAGCGCCATCGACGCCGAAGGCATCGGTAAGGCTGTAGTCATGATCGGCGGCGGCCGCAATGCTGTCGACGACACCATCGACCACGCAGTCGGTATCATCCTCGAAGTTAAGGTTGGCTCAAAGGTCGATGCTGGCGCAGTCCTTTGCCGCCTCTATCACACCAGCGAAAACAACCTCGAAGAAGCTGCTGAGATCGTCGAAGACTCCTTCAAAATCTCAAATAATGCTCCAGAACAGCGCGAGATCGTTCTCGAAGTTGTAGGCTAGTTCTCATGATCGGCCTACTTGGCCTGGTTGTCATCCTGGCAGCCTGCTACCTACTATCGACAAATAGACAAGCAATTAAGCCGAGGCTCCTACTATGGGGCCTCGGTTTGCAATTTGGCTTTGCCATTATTGTCCTCAAAACCCCCGTCGGCTCCGCATTTCAGGTAGCCTCCTCGGCGGTAAACAATCTCCTCAAGTATTCCGAAGACGGCGCTTCCTTCCTCTTCGGCGACAAACTCGGCAAAGCCAATCCCGAGTTCGGTGTCCTCTTCGCCTTCCAGGTTCTTCCGATTGTCATCTTCATCGCCAGCCTCTTCTCGGTCCTCTACTACTTCGGCGTCATGCAGATCGTTATCGGAGTCATGGCCAAAGTCATGCGTCGCACCATGGGTGGCTCGGGCGCAGAATCCACCAACGTCGCCGCCTCCATCTTCATGGGCCAAACCGAAGCCCCTCTCACCATTCGGCCCTTCCTCGCCAAGCTCACAGAATCAGAACTCTTCACCATCATGAGCAGTGGCATGGCCCACGTCTCCGGTGCCACCATGGCCGCCTACGTCAAGTTCGCCGGCGTCTCCATTGAACACCTCCTCACCGCCGTCATCATGACCGCCCCAGCCACCATCATGCTCGCCAAGATGCTCGTGCCTGAAACCGAAGTCCCCGAAACCTCCGGCGACGTCAAACTCGAAGTAGAGAAGCCCGGCATCAACGTCATCGACGCTGCCGCCCGCGGCGCAGGCGACGGCCTACAGCTCGCCCTCAACATCGGTGGCATGCTCATTGCTTTCCTCAGCCTCATCGCTTTGGTCAACGGCTGCCTCGTCGGCCTCGGTGCACCCACTCTGCAAACCATCCTTGGCTACGCCTTTGCCCCCGTAGCCTGGCTCCTCGGCGTTGCCTGGAATGATTGCCAAACCATCGGGCAATTCCTCGGCACCCGCCTCGTCCTTAATGAATTTGTCGCCTTCATCGAACTCGGCAAAGTAAAGGCCATGCTTGAGCCCCGCTCCTTCACCATTGCCACCTTCGCCCTCTGCGGCTTCGCCAACTTGAGCTCAGTCGCAATTCAGGTCGGCGGCATGGGCGCTCTGATGCCCACCCGCAAGTCCGACATTGCCCGCCTCGGCCTCAAGGCCGTCATGGCTGGCACCATGGCCAACTTCATGTCCGCCTGCATCGCAGGAATGCTCCTATGAAAGAACAGCTCGCCTACCTCGAATCGCGCATTAAAGTCCGCCCTGAAATTGCCATCGTACTCGGCTCCGGTCTTGGCCCCATGGCCAACGAAGTCACCGATGCCACTGTGATTCCCTACGAAGACATCCCCGGTTGGCCCCTCAGCACCGCCGTCGGCCACGCCGGCAAACTGATCTTCGGCCAGCTCGAAGGCCGCAACGTCGTCGTGATGTCCGGCCGCGCCCATCTCTACGAAGGCCACTCCATCGACAAGGTTGTCCTCGGTGCACGCGTCATGGCCCGCCTCGGCGCCACCAAAGTCATCCTTACCAACGCCGCCGGTGGCATCAACCTCAGCTACAACCGTGGCGCTCTCGTCCTGATTACCGATCATCTCAACCTCCAGGGCACCAACCCTCTCCTCGGCCCTAACGACGATTCCCTCGGTCCTCGTTTCCCCGACATGACCTTCTGCTATTCCCCCCGTCTGCGACAACTCGCTCTCGATACCGCACAGCGCATCGGCAGCACCCTGCACCAGGGCGTCTACGCCTGCCTCTCCGGCCCCACCTACGAAACTCCAGCCGAGATCCGCTACCTCCGCATCATCGGTGCAGATCTCGTTGGCATGTCCACCGTCCCCGAAGCAATCGCCCTCAATCACATGGGTGCCGAGGTCGTTGCCTTCTCCTGCGTCACCAACATGGCCGCAGGCATCACCAACGAAAAGATCCACCACGACGAAGTCCTCGAGACTGGCCGCGACGTAAGCCAGCAATTCATCAACCTGATCCGCGCTATGCTGCCGTCTGTATAAATTTCACTGTATGAGTCTCATCGAGCAAGCCCGCACCGCCCAGCGCTCCGCCTACGCCCCCTACTCGAAGTACCACGTAGGTTGTGCCCTTGAAACCAGCGACGGCACCATCTTCACCGGCTGCAACATCGAAAACGCCAGCTACGGCGCAACCCTCTGCGCAGAGCGCGTAGCCATCTTCAAAGCCGTCTCAGAAGGCCACCGCCACTTCCGCCGCATCGTCATCTGTACCGATTCCAGCACCCCCGCTGCGCCCTGCGGTCTCTGCCGTCAGGTAATGGCAGAATTCTTTGGCCCCGAACTTGAGATCATTCTATGTGGAGCCAATGAAACAGAACGCCGTTATACCTTCGCCGAAATTCTTCCGCACCCCTTCAATCAGTCGTCGTTCGTTTAGCCTCGCCCTGGCGGGCTCAGCCATCGCCGCACCGCAGCGCACCATCCTCAGCGCCGGCACCATTGTCACGATGGATGCCCAGCGCCGTGTCATCTCCGATGGCGCGGTCGCAATCGAAGGCCCGAAGATCCTGGCCGTCGGCCCTCGAGCTGAAATCGAACGCGAATTCAAAGGCGCACGCCGCGTCTCTCAGCCCAACTCAATCCTCATCCCCGGCCTCATCAACACCCACGCCCACATCCCCATGTCGCTCCTCCGCGGCATCGCCGACGACAAGCGCCTCCAGGACTGGCTCGAGAAGTTCATCTTCCCCGCCGAAGCTGCCAACGTCTCCCGCGAATTCTGCTACTGGGGCACCATGCTCGGCTGCCTTGAGATGATGCTCTCCGGCACCACCACCTACACCGACATGTATTACTTCGAGGAAGAAATCGCCCGCGCCACCAAACTCGTAGGTCTCCGCGCTGTCCTCGGCCAAACCATCATCGGCTTCCCCGTAGCCGATGCCAAAACCCCCACAGACTCCCTCGCCCGCACCGAAGACTTCTTCAAGAAGTTCTCAAACGATCCGCTCATCACTCCAGCCGTCGCCCCACACGCTCTCTACACCAACACCCGCGAAACCCTCCAAAACTGCCGCAAACTCGCCAACCAGTACAACAAGCCTCTGATCATCCACGTCTCAGAAACCAAACGCGAAAACGACGACATGATCAAGCAGCACGGCAAGACTCCCGTCCAGGTTCTCAACGAATGGGGCATCTTCGATGGCCTCACAGTCGCCGCACACGTCATTTGGGTCGACGATGCCGACATCGCTACACTCGCCCGCAAGAAGGTCGGCATCGCTCACTGCCCCTCTTCCAACATGAAACTCGCCAGCGGCATCGCCCCGGTCCTCAAACAACTCGCCGCCGGCCTCCACGTCGGCGTCGGCACCGATGGCCCCGCCGGCTCCAACAACGACTTCCACCTCATCGAAGAAATGGACCTTGCCGCCAAGCTCGCCAAAGTCCACGCCATGGACCCAGAGGTACTACCAGCCAAAACCGCCCTCGAGATGGCCACCGTCCACGGCGCTGCCATCCTCGGCATGAGCGACAAGATCGGCTCCCTCGAAGCCGGCAAGCTCGCCGACATGGTCTTCCTCCGCACAGACTCTCCCAACGTCACACCCAGCTTCGATCCCTACTCAACCATCGTTTACGCTGCCAAGGCTGCCGATGTTACCGATGTCTACATTCACGGCGAACCCGTTGTCCGCGCCTCCAAACCCGTAAAGATCAAAAGCGCAGAAATCATCGCCAAGGCCCAGAACTACCAGAAGCAAATCGTTCTATCCCTATCGAAAAACAAGTAATACCCCCTTACTTACTACCCATCCCCCGAATATTAAATCCAGAGAGACCCTAAAGTATTCGCACACTCCTCTTGCGAATCATGCAATTCAAATCTTTCGCGATCGCCCGCGCGGCGCTAACCGCCCTCATTCTCGGTGCCTCTGCTCAGGCAACGATCCTGAATGAATACACAGACTTCGCAACTTGGTCTGCCGCAGCTGGAGTAGCTGCTCCTCAGCAAAACTTCAGTGGTCTTGGCAGCCCTTACGTAACTTCAAGCTTAGGCATTACAGCCGACTCGATTAACTACCGTGGCTTCTATAACGAGAGTACGACCGTCGCCTACGACACCTACCTGAATGGAAGCCCATTGTTGGCAGACTCTATCGGGTCCGGCTCATACATAATGGGTGGCTCCAATCTCGTGAGCGGCACGGGCAATGTCGACGCTGGGCTTCGGGTGGACCTCAGTGGTTTGACTGGCCTCAACGCCCTCAGCTTTAACTTCTCTGCCTGGCGGGAACTGACATCAACGGGCGCTCGAGTTTATTCCGGCGGAACCCCAATAAACCTCACCTTACAGGTTTACGAATCCGGATCACTCACCAGCATCAAGAGTCTCCTCGTACCGGCAGGATCTCCCGTTTCGGGATTCTTTGGCTTCACCACCACCGGAACGATTTCATCGATCCGTCTCATGATCGACACACCAACGAACACTAATGTAAATCGTGTTTTGCTCGATAACCTTGCTTATGCAACAATCACCGCTCCCGGCGGTGGTGGTGGCGGTGGCGGCGAAATCCCCGAGCCACAAACCTACCTCCTATGCGCTGCCGGTCTCTTCGGTGCCGCGTTGCTTCGCCATAAAAAGAACTAAATCCAGTTCCATATCCACAAGGTCCGGCATCGTCCTCCCTCCCCCCGCCGGCACCTCCTCAAAGCCCAGCGCTGCGTACATCCGTACCGCGCTGGGCATCTTCGTTTTCAGCGTATCCAGATGCATCCTCGTGTATCCAAGCTCAACCGCTCGCGCAATCGCCGTCTGCATCAACAACAACCCCAATCCCTTCCCACGCGCTTGCCGGTACACAAACAACCGCTTCAGCTCAACCGTGGTTCCTCCATAAGGCCGCAGACCCACACAACCCCCATCCGCCAGGAATATACAAACATACTTCCCCGGCAGCCCCGCAAGCTCCTCCTCAAACGCTTGAAAGCACAAATCTACGTTGATATCGGCCTGATAATCGCGAAAGACTTGCCGCACCGCCTCGGTATCCTCCGGGAAGCGCGCCTGACGGATGTTAAACTGAGATTCAAGTGGGTTCAGAGGCCAAAGATTCATTTCAAGAGTTAGTTGATATTATGGCGCGTTTGCGAGCGCCAGATGGCTGCCCTTGGGATCGCGAACAAAACTTCGATACCATCAAGCGCTACACCATTGAAGAGACCTATGAAGTCATCGACGCTATCGAGCGCAAAGACTTCCCGGCCCTCTGTGAGGAACTCGGCGACCTTATGCTCCAGCCCGTTTTCTACGCCCAGATGGCCACCGAAGCCGGCCTCTTCGATATCAACGATTCCCTCAACGCAATAAACCAAAAGCTCATACGCCGCCACCCCCACGTCTTTGCAGATACTCAGGTCGAAAACTCCGACGACGTACTCACCAATTGGGACGCGATCAAAGCCACAGAAAAAGCTGGCACCCCCCAGGGCCTTCTCGACTCAGTCAATCGTGCTCAACCCGCCTTGATGGAATCCATCCAGATCTCCAAAAAAGCCGCCAAAGCCGGCTTTGAATGGCCCACCTACGAAGACGTCCTCGCCAAACTCACAGAAGAAGTCAACGAGCTTAGTGAGGCCCGTGCCTCGCAAGATCAGGCAGCTATCGAATCTGAAATCGGCGACATCCTCTTCACCGTCGTCAACCTCGCAAGATGGGCCAAAGTAGACCCCGAACAAGCCCTGCGACACACCAATACCAAATTCCGCCAGCGTTTCAGCCATGTCGAAAAAAGGGTAGAGCAACAAGGCAAACTTCTTTCCGCTACCCCAATCGAAGAGCTCGAAAGCTACTGGCAGGAGGCCAAGAAAGCATGATTGAAGTCCGCTCGCTCACCGAGCACCGTGAATTCGCCGAAGCCGTTGCGCTTCAGAAAACCATCTGGGGTTTTGAAGAAATCGAACTACTCCCGGTGCGTCTCTTCGTCGTCGCAACCAAAGTAGGCGGTCAGGTCTTTGGTGCCTTCGATCAGGGCCGCATGGTTGCCTTCCTCCTGGCTATCCCCGGTCTCAAACCCGGCGGCAAATATTACCTCCACAGCCATATGATGGGCGTCCTCAGCGAGTATCGCAACGCCGGCATCGGCCGCCTTCTCAAACTCAAACAACGCGAGGAAGCCATCGCCCGCGGTATCGCCCTGGTTGAATGGACCTTCGATCCCCTCGAAGTCAAAAACGCCTTCTTCAACATTGAACGCCTCGGTGCCGTCGTCCGCCGATATGTCCTCAATCAGTACGGCACCACCACTAGCGCCCTCCACGGCGGCCTCCCGACAGACCGCTGCGTCGCCGAATGGTACGTCGATAGCCCGCGCGTCACCCAGCTTCTCGACAAAGGCGTCTTCGAGCGCCCCGCAGAAGCCGCCCGTATCGAGATCCCCAACGCCATCCAGCAGTGGAAGCATCAAGACCCAGCCCGCGCCCGCGAAGCCCAGGCTGCCATCAGCAATCAGTTTCAAGAGCACTTCCGGGCCGGCCTCGCCGTCACCGGCTTTGAACGTGCAGAAGACAAAGGAACCTACATCTTAAGCAAATGGCCTTCGTAATCGAACAGATCAAACTGCGGCAGATCGAGATGCCGCTCGTACACTTCTTCCAAACCAGCTTCGGGCGCACCTACTCCCGCAAGATCGTCCTCGTTGAAGTCATCGCCGGTGGCATCTCCGGCTGGGGCGAAGTCACTGCAGGGGAAAACCCCTTCTACAACGAAGAATGGACCGATTCCTCCTGGTTCATCCTCCGCGACTTTGTCGCACCCCGCGTCCTTGGCCACGAATTCGCCTCAGCTTCTGAGGTAGGCGATCGTTCCGCCCACATCCGCGGCCACTTCATGGCCCGTGGTGGCCTCGAGGCAGCCTGCTGGGATCTCGAAGCCAAACAAAAAGGCATCCCCCTCTACAAGGCCATCGGCGGCGGCGCACACAAACAAATCGCCTGCGGCGTCTCCATCGGAATCCAGGACGACGTCGATCAACTCCTCGCTAAGATCGATACGGAAATCAACGCCGGCTACCGCCGCATCAAGATGAAGATCGCCCCCGGCTGGGACGTAGAAGTCATCCGCGCCGTGCGCAAGCGCTTCCCCGACGTCCTCCTCACCGCAGACGCCAACTCCGCCTACCGCCTCGAAGACTGGCAACTCCTCGCCGCCCTCGACGAATTCAACCTCATGATGATCGAGCAACCCCTCGCTCATGACGAAATCATCGATCACGCCGAGCTCCAGGCCAAACTCAAAACCCCCATCTGCCTCGACGAGTGCATTCGCTCCGCTCACCAGGCCGAACAAGCCATCCGCATGAAGGCCGGGCGCATCATCAACATCAAACTCGGTCGCGTCGGTGGCTTCGCCGAAGCTATCAAAGTTCACGATGTTGCCATGAAGCACAACATCCCCGTATGGTGCGGTGGCATGCTCGAATCCGGCATCGGCCGCGCTGCCAACATTGCCCTCTCCACTCTCCCCAACTTCGTCCTGCCCGGCGACGTCAGCGCCTCCAAACGCTACTGGAAAAAAGAAGTCATCACCACTCCTGTTGAGGTGTCGTCCGAAGGCCTCATCACCGTCCCCGAAGGCCCCGGCTTTGGCTTCGATGTCGATCACGCCTTCCTCGACTCCATCACCGTCAGACAGGAGACGATCAGCAAACCTTGAGCGAAGGAAGTAGTAAACGCCACTTATACGCGCTGATGTTTCTGGTCACTTTGCTCTGGAGTTTCAACTTCATCACCAGCAAAGTAGCGATGCGGCAATGGAACCCCGTACTCCTCACCGGATGGCGCACCACACTCGCGCTCCTCATCTGCCTGCCCCTCTACTGGCGTGAGCGTCCCCATGCCTGGACCTGGCCCATCTTCTGGCGCTTCGTCGGCCTAGGCACCCTCGGCATGGCCGCCAACCAGCTTTTCTTCGCCATGGGCGTCAAGCGCACCAGCGTCGCCCACGGCGCCCTCATCGTCGGCCTCACCCCACTCATCGTTTACGCTCTATCTGCCGCCATTGGCCAGGAGCAATTCAAGCCAAAGAAACTAATCGGTATGGCCATTGCTTTGACTGGGATTGCAATCCTTCAGGCCAAAACCTCCGGCACAGCCTCTCTCACCGGCGACGCTCTCGTCCTGCTCGGCTGCACCACCTTCTCGATCTTTACCGTCTTCTCCAAACCCCTCAGCGGCACCCTCTCACCGGTCGCCACTGTAACTCTAAACTTCACCGGTGCCGTAGTCTTCCTTCTGCCGGCCACCATCACCCTCTCCCTCGATTTCCCATTCCGTCAGCTCCTCCCGATCAGTTGGCTCTGCCTGCTCTTCATGGCAGCCGTCCCAAGCGTTTTCTGTTTCCTCATCTACTACCGCGTCCTCAAGCACCTGCCTGCCTCGCAACTCACGGCCTTCACCTACCTCCAGCCCGTCATGGGTTCGGCCCTGGCTGTCCCCTTTCTCGGTGAATCGATGAGCCTCAGCCTCGTCGGCGGCGGCCTCCTCATCCTCCTCGGGGTCTATCTGACGGAGCGCTTCTAGTGTCGGTCACGATTCCTCAACTGCTCAAGACCAACCACAATTACCGCCTCCTCTGGGGCGGTCAGATGATCAGCGAAGTCGGAGATCACTTCAACAACATTGCCGTCTTCTCCATGGCCATCCGGCAGGAGC
>CANGVB010000066.1 GCA_947456995.1 Bryobacteraceae bacterium
CGGCAAGGAAATCTATGATGTAATCCGCTGGTTTGGCTCGCGGGGCAAGATCTTCAATGTCCACTTCCGTAACATCCAGGGCGGCTTTCTTGACTTTCGGGAAGTTCACCCCGACGAAGGTGATGTAGACATGATTAAGGCGGCACGCACATACAAAGAAGTAGGGTATAGCGGCATGCTGATGCCGGATCACGTGCCGAAAATCGAAGGAGATACAGGCGGCAGGCAGGCCTTCGCATTCGCATTCGGATACATTCGGGCAATATTGCAGATGCTGGAGTCTGAAGCTTAGGCAAGCCCCCTGACGGCACGGTAACATAGGAGTGACCTATGGCCCGCAAGAACACTATGGCTGTCACCTGCCCTGAATGTGACAGTAGAAACGTCCGCATGTCGCAGTGGAAAAACCGCTTCGAACAGATGCTCGACCTTTTTGGCTTGCCACCCATGCGATGCCTGGATTGCGACCATAGATGGAAGCACAGCCTTTGGCGCTTTCGCGAAATGTTCTACGCTCGCTGCCCACGGTGTTACCGGTTGGAACTCGTCAAGTGGGAAGAAACTTATTATCATATTCCCCGAAGCTGGAAGATCCTTACAGCAATAGGCGCAAAGAAAGTTCGTTGCAAGGCCTGCCGTCATAATTTCATCAGCTTCCGCATGGTGAAGGGGACAAGGAAGTGGGATAACACAGACCCGACTGAGCCTCCCATTGTTGAAACAACCATTGAGCTGAACAAAGTCAGTTCAAAAAATGACGACCCGGCCTAACTTGCCTATTGTTTTGGCGGTTTGAATTGAGCCTTGATTTCGTACATCTTGCCAGTTTGAGCAACACCAACCCGGACAATCCTTACAAACGGCTCAGCATCCTTTGCTGGCTTTCCCTTAGGGCTATAGCTGATCGTGAGCGTTGCCTCCCCATTGCGAACGATCTGCCGTGAAGAGAGTTCATAACTCACATCTTCTCCAGCAGGTGTATCCATGGCCAGAATGACAGTCCCCTCCATCCCGTTCTTGAACGTGATGGTTTCAACCCTTGCCACCCCTTGGGTAAATTCAACCAGTTGCCTGTCTGGCCTTACCAGGGACATCATCTTTTTGAGGTCAGGATTCAGGTTAAATTGGCCAGTAGGAATTAGCGCTGCGGTACCTGACTGTGGATTCGATTCCATAGTGCCAAATGGAGTTGCCCGGGTCTCATTCTTTGGCTGAAACCAATACCAGGCATCGGCCTCCTCGCGCCACCAGGATTCCACGGGCTGCTTGATGTCCATCGCCCCAACGCCCATCATCGCCATAGTCGTATCGACTAGCGTGACAACCTTTGCAGCCTTCCCATCATCAGCATAAAAAATCCGGTCAATTTTGTAGCCCTTGATCTGCTTTTTGGGCCAGGAAAAGAACGCATCTTTGCTTTCTTCAGACACGAATGCGTCGCTCTGGCGGTACTTGGCAGCGACAAAGCCATCCCAAAACTTGGACACTCTTTGTTTTAAGGCAGCCTCTCTTTCGGCAGAAATCTTGATCGGTTCCTGGGCGGAGACCAGACTGCAAGCGACAAGCAATGAGAGGGTGATGCGATTCATCTTCTTTACGATCCTAACATTCACAGACGCGGTCGCCTCCGAAAGGTTAGCGACCGGAAATCTTCGTGCCCTCACGAATTTCATCCGTAGCCCGTTGGATGATTGCATCACCAGCCGCCAGAGGTCCAACCACCTCTACAAGCTCTCCATGAACAGGCCCCTTGCGAACGTTCACGTAACGGGCAATGCCATTCTCCACTCGAATCACAAAGCTGCGCTCAGTATTCGACGTCACGGCCGTTGCAGGCACGAGCAAGGTTACCTGTCCAGCCTTAGCGGGCCATTTCACTTCCGTGTACATCCCCGGAGCCAACTTGCCGCCAGTATTGGCCACATCGAGTTCCACCGGCATCGTGCGGTTTTTTGAATCCAGCGTCCGCGAGATACGGCTCACCATTCCGGAAAAAGTCTCCCCCGGCTGTCCGCTAACACTGAAGCTGACTCGTTGCCCAGCCTTGACACTGCTGAAATTTGCCTCCGGTACAGCCACCACAACACGCAACCGGCTGAGTTGCTCCAGGCGCACAATCGCTCCTGCAGCAGGCCCGGCAAGGCTCCCGGGATGAAGCAGTCTCTCCGTCACCACCCCATCAAAAGGAGATGTCAATGTCAAAAAGCTTTCAAGATCCTGAAGTGCTCTCACCTGCGCCTCCGCAGCATTGCGCGAAAGCTGTATCGCTTCCAGCGCCGCCTGCGCAGCTCGAACAGTCTCATCTGCCAAAACCAGTTCATTGGCCGCGATCGCACCTGCCGTCTCACTTGCTTTCTTCAATCGCGCGGCAGTACTTTGAGCCGCGACAAGCCGGGCCCTTAGCTCACCGGCCTGGGCCAGCACCGAACTCGACTTCGCCTGCGCCTCGGCAATCTGGGCCGACAACTCAGGAGCAGATAACTTGCCAATCACCTGCCCTTTTCGCACAACACTCCCGCGATCCACCGCAAGACTCTCGATGTAGCCTGGCACCCTTGCAACAACAGAAGTCGCTTGAAAGGGAAGGATCTCCGCCGTAAGCGTCACGAAGCGCTCCACCGGTTTCGCCACTACCTGAACCGTCGCAAGACTCTGTGCAAGGGCACAAACAGGCACTATAAAGGCAAATAGCCACTTCATGCTTTAGCCTCCTTCCGGAAGATCGAATAAATTGCCGGCAAAACAAAAAGAGTTGCCAGTGTTGCCGTAACCAGTCCGCCAATCACTGCCCTCCCAAGAGGAGCAGTCTGTTCTCCACCCTCACCGAGCCCAAGTGCCATTGGCAGCATGCCGGCCAACATCGCACACGCAGTCATCAAAATGGCCCGAAGTCGCGCTCCCCCGGCGGCAGCCACGCTGCCCTCAGCTTCAGCGAAGCTCAAGTAGAGAATCGCATTCGCGATCGAAATCCCCAGCGCCATAATTGCTCCAAGATAACTTTGAATATTAAGGGTAGACCCGGTGAACCAGAGTGCCAGCAACGAACCGCATATGATTGCCGGGCTCATCAACAGCACCACAAGTGCCAGCCGAAAACTCTGAAACGCAGCCGCAAGCAATAAGAAAATACTCACCCCTGCGATCCAAAGGCCTGTTTGAAGCCCCTCAATAGTCTCCTTCAGCGGCCCAGCCTGCCCTCCAATTTGTACTGAGATTCCTCGCGGAACCTCTCCCGCCCTGCGCACTGCAGCTTCCACTTCAGGCAAGGCCCGCCCTAGTGTCAACCCTTCCAGATTCGCTGCGAGGCTAATCAGCTTCTGCCCGTTGAACCGCTCGATCACTCCCATCGTCTTGCCATTTTTCATCGTGATCAAATCGCCAGCCAGCGGCTGCGTGTTGCCTGCCTTCGAAAGCGGCAAAGAGGAAATATCGTCCCCCGACTTCACTTTATTCGGGGGCACCTCCACCTGTACCTGAAACGCGTTGCCACTGGCAGGGTCACGCCAGTAATTCGGCTCAATAAAGCGGCTCGAACTCGTTGCCGCAATCAGACTCCGGGTCACATCCATCGTCGTCAGTCCAAACTGGGCGGCCCTGTCCCGGTTGATTTGCATCTCAAGCGTCGGATAATCGTTCGGCTGCTGGATCTGTAAATCGCGCAGGAATTTCAACTTCTTGAGCTCCACCTGGATCTTTTCGGCAAACTGATAGTCGGCCGGCAAACTCGGGCCAACCACCATCACCCGGATGGGCGTCGGGGAGCCAAAGCTCATCACCTGGCTGACGATGTCGCCGCCTTCAAACATCACCTTCAGTTGCGGCAAATCTTTCGCCAGTCGCGCCCGGATCGCCTCTTGCGCCCCATCGCGATTCACTTTCGCTGCGGGTTGAATCGACACAGTCAGGACAGCTTCATGAGGTCCAGTTGTGAAGAGATGAATCAGGTTTACGGGATAGCTCGAAGCATGGGCACCCACAAAACTCGTGGTCAAGGCAACTTTGTCTGGCCCCAGGGTCTCTTTGATTAGCTCAAGTGCCTTTAGCGCAAGAGGTTCGGTCCGCTCGATCCTGGTACCGGTTGGAGCAAATATCCGCAAACGAATCTGTTTGGCCGAAGCAACGGGAAAGATCTCAAGACCCAACTGGGGAGGAATCAGCCACAAACCTATCCCGCAAAGAACTGCGTACACAATCGCCACACCCCACCGGAGCGAAACGATTCCACCCACTAAATTGCGATACGCAATTCGATACGCGGGCTCAGCTTGATCGGCATGAGGTCGTAGCCATTTCGCCGCAAGCACCGGCACCAGCGTGCTCGACAAAAGATAGGAGGAAATCATCGCAAATCCGACAGCGAGCGCAAGCGGAACAAACAGTTGCCGGCCAGTACCTGTCATAAAGAATGCTGGTACAAACACGGCAAGAATCGAAATCATGCTCAATAGCCGTGGAGTTGCCGTACGCTGACAGGCAGCCACCACCGCATCATAGGTTGCCGTACCACGCTGCAACTCTGCATGGATATTTTCAATCTCGACAGTTGCTTCATCGACAAGTACACCAATCGCCAGCGTTAGTCCCGCCAGCGTCATCAGGTTGATCGTCTGCCCACAGGCCCAAAGCGCAATCACAGAACCAAGCAGCGACACTGGAATCGTCGTCAGCACTACCAGCGCCGATCGCCCGTCGCGCAGAAACAAGAGAACCATCAATCCGGTCAGGAAAGCACCAAGTAGTCCTTCGTTCACCAGATTCTGCAACGCTGAAGCCACTGCAGGGGTCTGATCGAATTCAACGGAGACCTGCACATCTTCCGGCACGATCTTCTGAAAGCTTGGCAATGCCTCCCGAACGCGCTGCATCACTGCCAGCGTCGATGCATCAGAACGCTTTGTGATCGGGATATAAACGGTTCGCTTGCCGTTGACATGCGCATAGGCTGTCAGAATGTCACTGCCGTTCTCAACCGTACCGATGTCCCGAAAATAAACCGGAGTGCCAGAACCCACTCTCACTGGTGTTCCTGCAAGTTCCGTCAGATCACCACCGATCGTTGCATTGGTGGATGCAATCCGCGTAAGGTCGCCTGTTCTCACTACACCTGACGGAGCAACAACGTTGGCCTGCGAAAGCGCTCGAATTGCTTCTTCAGGAGCGATCCGGTATTGGCGCAATTTCTCTGGGTCAAGGCGCACTAGAATCGTTCTTTGAGCTCCACCGAAAGGCGGAGGCGCAGAGACTCCCGGCAAGGTGGCAAAAAGTGGACGCACGCGGTTAATGGCAAAATCTTGCATCTCCGCCGGCATCCTTGTTTGACTCGAAAACACCAGTTGCCCAATCGCGACGCTTCCAGTATCAAAGCGGGTAACAAAAGGCGGCACAGCACCAGGCGGCATAAACGCCCGCGCACGGTTCGCATACCCAACAACTTCGCTGAGTGCAGTACTCATGTTCGTTCCCGTAAAGAACGTAACCTTGATTAGAGCCGCTCCCTGTACACTGCGTGATTCAATCTGCTTCACCCCGCTCACATAGAGCAGATGGTACTCGTAATAGTACGTTGCGAAGCCATCCATCTGCGCCGGGTCGAGGCCGCCATAGGGCTGCGCGATGTAGATTGTGGGTTCACCAAGATCAGGGAAAATATCGATGGGCATGCGGCGCACAGCAAACCAGGCTGCAGCCAAAATCGCGATTACAGCAACAAAAATCGTCGTCGGGCGGCGTAATGCAAACAGAACGAGGCGCATAAGCTAAGGTTTCTCCGCTCTGGCCAAAAAGTCAGTCAGATCACCCTGCGCAATTGCCAGACCAAGCTGGGCACGCCAGCTCCCAAGCCTCGCCAGACTGTCATCGATTTCTGCAGCAATCAATACGCGTTCAGCATCGGCAAGCTCGGTGATCGAGCTCAGCCCGGCCTGATACCGCGCTGCTGCCTGGGCCCTGGCCTCGCGTGCCGCACCAGCCAGAGCAGGGGTATTTCCTGCGACTTGTTCGGCTGCCCCAAGTTGCACTTCCGCCTTCATTCGTTGTGTTTCAAGATCACGCAGAAGCTGCTCGTGACGAGCTTGCTCCATCCGCCCTCTCGCCGATTCAATCTCTTTGCGCACCCGCAACCCCGGCAAATCCATCAACGAATAGGTCATCGTGAATCCAATACCCCAGTTGTAGATATTCGGCCCAAGCCCACTGGCCAACCCTCCCGTTGTAAAGTCCGGATTGGCGCCAGTTCCCCGCGCATACATCGTTGCCTGCGTGTTGAACTTCGGATAATAGCTGCGCTGCAACACTTTCAATCTGGCGTCAGACTCTTCCCGCGCAACACGCTGCTCCAGCAGCACGGGATGGGCATTCAAGTCACCACTCGCAGCACGTGCAGTCGGCATATCGAGAAAGTGTTGCTTCGACACCTTCACTTCCGACACAGGCAAATTCAGCAATTGCGCAAGACTCGTTTGCGCGATCTGTACCGTTGCCCTCGCCTGAATCACCTGGTTCTCAGCTGCAACTCCCTCAGCGCGGATTCGTGAGAGATCCCCGCCTGGGCGAAGTCCGCTATCTACAAGTCCTCGCACCACCACTTCAATCGCTTCCACTCTAGCTCGACCAGCCCTGGCTGATTCCAGCGCTTGCTCTGCTGCAAGCAAGGTCAGATAGGCATCAGCAGCCATAGCTGCAACTTCGAATCGCGTACGCTTGAGCCCCGCCTCAGCTCGCCTTTGCCCGGCGACACTCACGCCTACCGTCGCAGCGCGCAGTCCGAAATCAAAGGGCTCCCACGAAACAAGAAATCCAACAGCAGTCCCCCACACATTCGTTCCAGCGTTGGCCGCCAGCGGTGGCCCTGAAATCGGCGATATCACCTGTTGCTGCAGAACCATTCCATAAACGTTGTTCCGGGTGGCCCGGTTCACTTGAGCAATTGCATCCGCCTTGGGTAGATAGGCAAGTCTTGAAAGCTGCACTCCGGCAGCAGCCGCCTTGATCTGTTCTTCATTCACGCGAAGCGTTGGGTACTGATCCACCGCTTGTTGCACGGCCCGGGCAATCGTCATTGGCTGCGCGAAAGCGCAAGCTGCAGTGAGAACTACAATTGCAAGCCTCATGCTTCGCGCGCAATTCCACGCTTGCTGGCGCGAACAAACCGGGAAATATGACTGGCGAATGGATTGGAAAGTGCTTCGAGTTGCTCGCATGCTTCTTCCTTTTTGAGGGAGCTCCGGTACAGAATCTTATAACAGTGCTTCAAGATTGCAAGATCTGAAGCGCTAAACCCTGCGCGCTTCAGCCCCACCACATTCAATCCCTCAGCTGCCACATCAAATTTGGAATACAAGAAAAACGGAGGCAAGTCAGAATTCACGCGGGTATTTCCCCCAACCATCGCTAACCGACCGATCCTTGAAAACTGATGCACGACAACTCCGCCAGAGATAAATGCCTGGTCCTCGACCTGCACATAACCCGCCAGCAAAGCGCAACTAGCCACCACAATGTGATTCCCCAATTGGCAGTCATGCGCGATATGCCCTGAGGTCATGATGAAATTGTGATCACCGATCACAGTAGAAGCTTCAGGCTTTGTCGCTCTTGAAATCGTGAAGTGTTCCCTGATTTTGTTGCGGTCGCCGATCTTGAGATAACTGCGCTCACCCTTGAAGTTCTTGTCCAGAGGATCTGTGCCAAGCACCACCGAAGCACTGATTTCATTGCCTTCCCCGAGTGTTGTCCATCTTTTGATGTACACGTAAGGATCGAGAATACAGTTCTTCCCGAGCACAACATCTTGCTCAATAATGCAAAAATCTCCGATCACGCAACCGGGTCCGATGATGGCATCGGGATGGACTCGGGCAGTAGGGGCCACACACGCCCCCGGGTCTATGGGCATAAATAGATTATGCGTGTTCGTGAACTGGCTCAGCGACTGGGTCTCAATTTTGAAGGCGACGGAGAAAGAAATCTCTCCGGAGCAGCCGAGCTCGAAAGGGCTGGCACTGAAGATGTTGCCTTCGTAGGATCGAAGAAATTCTGGAAGCTAGCCGAAGCTTCGGCCGCCGGCTGCCTCATCGTTACCTTTGACTATCCATCGGGAGATCGTACGATGATTCGCGCGGCAGAGCCGCGTGCCGCCTTCGCTGGCAGCCTCATGCTCCTTTACCCCGCATCCTCCCCCCAGCCCGGCGTAGCCCCCAGCGCAGCCATCGAAACGGATGTCAGCCTTGGAGACCAAGTCTCAATTGCACCTCACACAACGATCGGATCTGCTTCTACAATTGGAGACCGCGTCCAGATTCTTGCCGGTTGCAGCATCGGACGAAACGTCAAGATCGGCAAAGACTCGGTCATCCATCCGCGAGTCACAATCTACGATGGCGTCGAGATCGGCGAGCGCGCAATCATCCATTCGGGTGCGGTCATCGGGGCTGATGGCTTTGGCTTTGTGCCTATGAATGGCGAATGGAAAAAATTCCCTCAGGTTGGAGGCGTCAAAATCGGCAACGATGTCGAGATTGGAGCCAACACTTGCATCGATCGTGCGGCGCTAGGCGTTACGTTCATTGGCAATGGTGTCAAGCTCGACAATATGGTGCACATCGCACACAATTGCCAGATTGGCGATCACGTGGTTATCGCTGCGCAGACGGGTTTGTCTGGAGGAGTGATTGTTGAGCATCATGCCATCATCGGTGGTCAGGTTGGGATTGGCGACAAGGCTCGCATTGAGAGCGGTGCCGTGCTGGGCTCTGGCTGTGGAGTTTTGACTTCAAAAATCGTTCGTGCCGGTCAGCCCGTCTGGGGTACGCCGGCCAGACCGCTTAGAGAGTACCTTGAGCAATTGGCTCTGGTAGCTCGCCTACCCGAAACGAAGAACCAGCTTCTTCAAATTCAGGATGCGCTGAATGCTCTTGCGGAGCGGGCGGGACTTCCACCGTCAACTCCAATTGAGCCGGGTCCTGAACCTGACTAGTCAATGTGGCTGAGTTTTGAGAAGCAATTCGTTCCATCCACTCCAGTGTCAAACTGGACCCCGGTGGCAGACTCGAGTCATCCAGGTTCTGGCCTTCCGCTCTCACACGCAACAGGATGCTGCCGCTTGAAAGCACAAACGTTTCAACCAGGATTTCAGTACCTGGCCTGGCGACGGTCCTGAAGAATCGACAAATCCCTTGCACCATTTCGCGCGCCTGTTGGAAATCCATCCACACCGGCGCGCCTGCCAGCGCGAGATCGAAATGGGGCCAGTAGGAATCGTGCTGCACTTGTTCAAAAACAAACTCACTGAAAAGCTCGTCAAGATCGACTGCTTCTGGATGAGTGGTGCTTTGTCTTGCCAGAGAAAGAGTATCGTTCAGAATCCACCCGCTCTGTTCGACCAGATGTCGAAGGCGAGTGAGTTGTTCCAGAACGCGAGGATCGCTATGAGGAAGTGCAAGCTCCAGGTAATAAGCGATCGATTCGATCGTACTAAGAGGCTGACGTAGCTCATGAGCAAGATTGTGGAGTAAAGATTCGTTGGATTGCGGCATCGACGAAAAAAAATAAACTTGTGCCGGGGGAGCTTCCACAGTATACATAACTCCATGACCAGAAGAACGGCCTTATTTTTGTCATCGCCTTTGTGGGCTCAAAACAGTACCAGGTACCGCACTGCCATTATTGGGGCGGGCTGGTGGGGCAACAACATCCTTCGTTGCGCAATGGAAGCCGGTCAGTCAAAAATCGTCGGCATCGCCGACGTGGATGAACGTGCCATCGCCGCAACATCAGCAGAGGTGGCCAAGCTTACCGGCGATCAACCCAATCGCTATCGCGACTATCGCGAGATGCTCGCCAAAGAGAAGCCCGAGATCTGTATCGTCGCCACCCCAGACCACTGGCACGCACTTCCCGTTATCGCTGCTCTCAAAGCCGGTGCACACGTTTACGTCGAGAAACCGATCAGCCATACGCTGCGCGAAGGCTCCGCCATGCTCAAGACCGCTCGTGATACCCAGCGCCTGGTCCAGGTAGGAACACATCGCCGCATGTCTCCACACTGCATCTCAGGTATGGACTTCCTCAAGAGCGGCAAGGTCGGAAAGATTGGCATGGTGCGCGCATTCGTCGGCAGCGCCGGCGGCGCAGGCGTCAAAACGCCCGATAGCGAGGCTCCTGCAGGCCTGGATTGGGACGCCTGGTGCGGCCCGGCACCCTACAGGCCATACAACAAAACGATCCATCCTAGAGGCTTCCGGCAATTCATGGATTTCGCCAACGGAACTGTCGGCGATTGGGGAATCCACTGGTTCGACCAGCTCCTCTGGTGGACCGAAGAAAAGTACCCACGTAAAGTCTTCTCGACCGGTGGGCGCTTCATCCGCCAGGACAATACCGATGCCCCCGACACTCTGATTACCAGCTTTGAGTTTGAGAGCTTCCGTTGCACCTGGGAGCACCGCCTCTACGCCAACAACAACGCCGAGAAGGCCGCCATTGGCTGCTACTTCTACGGCACCGAAGGCACCTTCCACATGGGCTGGCGCGACGGCTGGTCCTTTTTTCCTTCAGATGCCAAACAGCCTACGATCCACGTCGAGCCGCAACTCAACGCGCCAGACGGCCAGAACATCCGCGAGCTCTGGAAAGACTTTCTCGATTCCATCGCAGCCAAACGCCTGCCCG
>CANGVB010000067.1 GCA_947456995.1 Bryobacteraceae bacterium
CTTTGGCATGATCTTCTAGCTTAAGGCCAATCGAAGAATATTGAGCGCAGATTGCACAGCAAACTGCCTTACCCGGTCTCGATCCCCCGCAGGGTAACGAAAGCGCTGTGCCTTCAGGTACCCATCGGGTCCGGCAATTCCGATATAAACCGTACCCACAGGATTTTCTTCAGTCCCGCCATCGGGCCCAGCATATCCGGTCAAACTCAGCGCCCAATGGGAATTCGATTTCTCGCGCGCCCCTGCTGCCATCTGCAGTGCCACCGCTTCAGACACTGCGCTCTGCTCAGCCAGCACCCATGGGTCAACCCCAAGCAACCCTTGTTTCTCGCCGTCGTTATAAGTGATGAAACCACCCACAAATGCCTTGGACGCCCCGGCAATGCCAGACAACCGCGAACCCAGCATCCCGCCAGTCAAGGACTCAGCCACAGCCAGTGTCTGCCCACGCTCCACCAGCAAGCGCAGCACTGCCGCCTCCAGCGGCGACCCGTCACGCGAGTAGATCCGATCCCCAAGCACGGCCTCGATCTTGGCCCCCAACTCAGCCACCAGCGCATCCGATTCTTCCTGCAACTTCGTCTGCGCACGCAAATGCAACGTAATGTCACCGGCCTTGGCCAGAATCGTCGTCACCGGGTTCTCGTATTGCTTGTAGATTGGAGCAACCAAAGCGTCCACATCCGATTCCCCCATCCCGGTCAGGCGGTAGGTAGCCGTCGCTAGTGCAAGAGGCGGCAATATCTTCTGCAGCCTTGGCAGGAATTCTTTCTCGGCCATCGGCTTCATCTCGCCCGGCGGCCCAGGTAGCAAAACTACAATCTGCTGCGAAGCCAAACTCAGCCACTGCCCCGGTGCCGTCCCATTCGGATTCGGCATAACCTCGGCCCCGTCGATCACATACGCCTGCCGCTTGTTGATCTCGGCCATCTTGCGCCCGAACGAGGCAAATCTCGCCTCAAGCGCATCACAAATTTTCTGGTCAAAAAAGATCGCGCGGCCCGTAGCCGTGCCAACCGCCTCACGGGTCAAGTCGTCTTCAGTCGGCCCCAGGCCTCCAGTGAGGATCAGCAAATCAGAATGCTCAAGGCAATACCGAATGGCCGCCTCAAGCTTCTCCCGCTGGTCTCCAACTACTACTTTCTGAACCACCTCAACACCCAACAAATTCAGCCGCTCAGTCAGAAAAAGTGAATTGGTATCCAGTCGTGTGTGGGTGAGCATCTCGCTCCGAACGGCAATGATAGCTGCGTTCATGAGAAATCCTAGGCCCTGGCGATATCCACATCCACTCTGAATATCGAATTCGTCGTAGCCACAGCCATCGAGCGCGAGGGCATGATGCAGAGCCCGACAATGCCGTGTCCTGACAGAAAATGCTGCGCCTCGCGAGCCGGATTGATTCTCACAACCCCACGGCGGCCAGAATAGCTGGCAGCACAATACAGGTTTCCATCGCGGTCGAAGGTGATCCCCTGCGGCCGCCCCAGCCCGCGGTAGAAAAGCTCAGCCTCGCCATTCGGCGCAATGCGCTGAATCGAATCAAAACTCGAAGTCGTCGGCCCGGTGACATAAAGATACAAATCCGGCCCAAAGGCAAGATGGTAGGCTGCAATCGACGGTTCAAGCGTCGCAAAAACAAATACGTCGCGCGCCGGGTTGATCTTGAAAATGGTCCCCGAACGATCCCCAACATAGAGATTCCCCGCCGGATCAAAAGCCAGCCCAGTCGCGATTCCCATCCCCTCGACAAATGTCGTCATGGTTCCAGAGGGCGTGATCTGGTAAATGATTCCGTCGTTGCGCGAGGACACATAGAGCATCCCGTCCTGGTCAAAGGCTAGCCCCGTGGCATTCATGATGTCGCTGGCAAAGGGGCGGCAATCATAGTTCAGATCGATCTTGTAAACCGATACAGCCGTCTTCTGCCCCCGGCTTCCGGAGAAGGTCGTGTAGATGTTGCCTTCCTGGTCACAAGCCGGGCTCGCTACTGGATGCAGACTGTCGGCCACCTGAATGCCGATCGCGCAGTGATAGGCATTGGAAACAACTCCCTCGCGCCGCACTGTCAGTTCTCCGTAGCTCGGAGCATCCGGCACGCGTGCAATCACCATGCTGCCTGAGCCAACCACCACCGCCCCATGCGCATCGCCAAAGAGCACCTCGGGACGAACTTCACCGCCAAGATTTGTGCCACGAATAGTGAACTCACCACCAGGCAACGCCGCTTCCGGCTGTACGCGATCAATGTGAATAGAAGACATGAGGGATCTAAGTCTATTTTTACAGAGGCAGATTGAGAAAGTTGTGGAGAATGTAAATCACAAGCGCCGCATAGAAGCCCGCCATCAGGTCATCGGCGATCACACCAATCCCGCGCGGCAGCTTTTCAAAGAGATTTACCGGGAAAGGCTTCCAGATGTCAAAGGCTCGAAACAACCCAAACGCCACCAGGTAACTCAACGGGTTGCCCAGATCACACCAGAGAAATGCCAGCATCTGCCCGAGCACTTCATCCACCACCACACATTGCGGGTCCTTCAGCTTCAATTCATCAATCAGGACATTGGTCGCCCAAATCGAAGGCAACAGAGCAACCACAACCAGCCCCAACAGGTGCACTGGCGTGAAGTAGGCAAAGTGATGCAACAAGTACACGCCAACAACGCCCACCACAGCACCTGCTGTACCGGGAGCCTTCGGAACATAACCAGCATAGAAACTGGTAGCGATTACTTCAGCGATGGCTATTTTCATCGTCTGCGTCATCCTCGCGCCGGGCAGGTAGCTCGTCCATCGTCTCACCCGGAATCCGGTATTCTTCATCGGCCCACTTGCCAAGATCCATCATTTGGCAGCGTTCGCTACAAAAAGGAAAGTAGTCATCGCCTTGCTTGGAAGGCTTGCGGCATAGGGGGCACTTGGCCTTGAGGAGCATCGTAGTTAAATGTGCTGATGCTGACGCTTGGGCGCAGCATTCAGAATCGGAAACGGATTTTCGGTGAATCGTGGCAGGTTTGTTTCTGGCGCACCAAACACCTCACCAATCAAATCATAATCGTGAGCTTCAGTGATGCGGATGCGGCGGATCTGGCCCTTGGCCAGCGCCCCATCCGAAACATCATTGATCAAACAATAGCCGTCGATCTCAGGAGCCTGCGACGGCAGGCGACCCTGCCAAAGCATATCTGTCTCCTCCGACGGGCCTTCGATCAGAATCGGGAATTCCTGCCCAATCAACTTCTTGTTGATCTTGCGGGAGATCTTCCGCTGCACCGCCATCAGGCTGCGCTGGCGATTGTGAATCGTGCGGCCATCCACCTTATCGCCAAGTTCAAACGACTTCGAAGTCTCTTCATCGGAATACTTGAACACTCCAAGACGGTCAAACTGCGCCGCCTCGACAAACTGCTTCAACTCTTCAAAGTCAGCAGCCGTCTCACCCGGGAATCCAACAATCATCGACGTACGAATTGCCACGCCAGGAATCGTAGCCCGCATCTTCTCAAGCAACTTCAAGAAGAAATCGCCATTCGATCCACGCTTCATCAGCTTCAGCACATTGCGGCTCGAGTGCTGCAGCGGCATATCGATGTACTTCACCAGCGACGCATGTTCGGCAATTGTATCGAGCATCTTCTGCGTCACCCGGTTCGGATAGCAATACAGAAAACGCACCCACTTCTCAAACGGAGTCTCAATCGAAGCCAGACTCCCCAGCAAATGAGCAAGGCCGTCCTTGATGCCAAGGTCTTCCCCGTAGCTGGTCGTATCCTGGCCGATGAGATTGATCTCGCGAACACCAGAATCAAAAAGCCGCGTAGCCTCAGCCACAATCGACTCAAAGCGCCGGCTGCGAAAATCCCCGCGAAACTGCGGAATCACACAGAACGTGCAGGGATGATCACACCCTTCGGCGATCTTGATATAGGCCGAGTAGCGCCCTGTTGTCAGCACACGTGGCGAAAGGTCATGGTAGAGATAAGGCGTCGTCTCAAGGCTGAACTTCTCGCCCTCACAAGCGGCAACGATCTTCTCGAGGTCGTTGGTGCCAACCATGGCATCCACTTCCGGCAGGCTCTCTTCGATCTCACCGCGAAAGCGTTCCACCAGGCACCCGGCAACAACAAGCCGCTTGGCCTTGCCATGCTCCTTGTACTTGCCCATCTCGATAATCGTATCGACGGACTCCTGCTTGGCCGGATTAATAAAGCTGCAAGTGTTGACGACAATGACATCCGCATCATCGGGAGACGATGTGAGCTCATGACCATGCGCGGCAAGCTGCCCCATCATCACTTCTGAATCCACAAGATTCTTGGGACAACCTAAACTGACAAAACCTATTTTCAAACGTAATTACCCAACAATCAGGTTAGCGCGATTTGTTATCCTCTTCACCAAATGGATATCGATCGTCGCAAAGTGATCACAGCACTCGGAGGCGCTTCAGTCGTCGAGCTTATGAACCCCGAAGCCCGCGCCGAAGCACTCGAAGACTATCTCTCCCAGCAACTCGACGCCACAATGGCCGCCAAACTGGGCGTCCCCCTCAACACTCCCACCGTCGCCGAACTCGAAGACCAGATCGAGACCCGCCCCTTCCGCAAAGGCGTCGGCACCCTCTTCGCCGTCGGAGCATCCACACCCTTCGGTAACCGTGTCGCAGGCGAAGCCGACAACGTCCCCAAACTACCGGCAATGCCCGCCAAGCCAACCCTGCTCGATTTCTACAAGCTCCGCTTCAACCCCGCCACTCACATCCTGCAAAGTGCCGACAAAGCGCTCACCTCCGGTATGCCCGAAGAAATTGTCCTCGCCTGCCTCCTCCATGATTCCGCCCATGCCCTAATGAAGGCAGACCACTGCTGGTGGGCCGCCCAACTCTACGAGCCCTACGTCTCACCCAAAGTCACCTTCGCAATCCGCTACCATCAGGCCCTGCGCTTCTTCCCAGACCCCAGCGTCAACTACGAATACCCGATCCTCTACAACAAGATCTTCGGTAAAGACTACGTGCCCCCCGAATACATCAAGCAAGCCCACGACTACGCCCGCAAACACAAGTTCTACATGGCCGCCCGCATGGTCACCGTCAACGATCTATATTCCTTCGACCCCAACCACGTCGTCGACCCAGCCAAGTTCACCGACATCATCGGCCGCCACTTCAAGCAGCCCAAAGAAGGATTGGGCTACGACAATTCTGCCGTAGCCCATATGTGGCGAACAATCATCAATCCCGACGTCGGGCTTTAGTAGCTCAACTTCTTCAAATACTCAGCCGACAGCTTCAAGCTATCCAGCGGATTCCCAGGCGTCTGATCCTGCTCTACAAAGAAGTGCTTCGCCCCTGCCGCCACTGCCGCACGCATCACCGGCGCAATCTCAATCACACCCGTACCCACGCTCTGGAAAGCTTCCTTCGGCACGCGCTCGTTGTACTGCGTCGGCATCTTCGTCACATTCTTCAAGTGCACCAGCGGAATACGGCCCGTGTACTTCTGAAACACCTCAACCGGCGCTACGCCAGCCACCTGGCTCCACATGATGTCAAACTCAAGGCCCACCAGATTGGCATCGGTGTTCTTCATCAGCACATCAATCAGGCGATCCCCAGTCCCGGCCACCGGCTCAAACTCAAACGCGTGGTTGTGGTAGCAAAGCTTCAGCCCCGCCGCCTTCGCCCGCTCACCCGTCTTGTTCAACACATCGGCCAGCTTCTTGATCACCTCAACTCCACCACGGTCAGCAGGGGCAATATAGGGGCACACTACATACGAGATCCCCTTGGCCTTCGCGTCATCAAGCGTCGGGTTCAGCTTGTCGATGTCCTTAAAGAAATAGCTCGTATCAATGTGCAAGCTTACCGGCTTCAGCTTGGTCTGCTTGAGTGAAGACCATACCTTGTCCATGTTGCCGCGAATCACTTCGGCTTCCTTATAGCCAAGCTCTTCCAGTGACTTCAACGTCTCAAGCGGCTTCTCGTTGATGATCGAGCGCAGCGTATAAAGCTGAGCGCCAAAAGTCTTCAGGGTCTTTGCTTCAAGGGAGGGCAGCGCAAGCGCGGCACCAGCAACAAGGCTTCGTCGGGTCATAGACATATCAATCAATATCTTATGCCACAAATAAAATGGCCGGAACCATTTTCAGGTTCCGGCCTTGAGCGAGACTAACGTAGTTTGCGACTCTCGTTTGTCGAATTGTTTGCGAAAAGACTAGTCGCCGAGTGCGCCCGCAGTCTCTTCCTTCTTCGGAGCAGGAGCGATACCCATCAAGCCGGCAGGCTTGATCGAGTCGAGAGATACAAAACCCTCTACCGTCTGTTCCTTCAGGATTTCCTTGCGGTACAGCTTTTCCATTTCCTTGTGATGTTCTGCTTCCTTGATCATCTGGGCACGTGCACGCAGCTTCTCTTCACGAGCGTTCTTGGCGATGCCCTGTGAGTCGAGGTCGGTCTGCTTGCCGGCTTCCACTGCGTCCTGGTTCAATACCAGCGAGTGGTCGATCGAAAGCATGTCAACGTTCTTGTTGCCAGCATAGATCTTGTGACGGCCATGCTCTTCGTACCACTTGGTGAGCGTTGCAGTCATGTGCATCTTCTCAACGATGTTTCTCCAGCCCACACCGGTGTTGTAAGCGCAGAAGGAGATTTCGCCTTCCTGAGTGGCGTAGGGGATGATGCACTGTTCAGTGCGGCGGAAGTCGTAGTTGAACAGATCCTGGAACCACATACCTGCGATGAACAGGAAGTTCCAGCGGTCCTGACGACGCATTTCGATATCGGCCATCGTACGCTCGCCGGTCACCTTGCCATAGCTCTTGCCAGAGGCGCCCATCGACTTGTCAAACTTCTTGAGCAAGTCCATGATGCGGAAGTGGGTCGGAGCCTTGTACGGATCGTAGTTGCGGATCAGCGCGATCGAAACACCAAAGAGCGACCAGAACTTCGAGCGGGCTGCGTCGTTCAACTTCGCAACGTCCTTCGAGAACTGTGCTGCATTGAGGAAGGCGGTAACAGGCGCTGCTTCCTTGGTTTCTTTGTCGACCATGACGGCCATGCCAATGCCGCAGTTCGGGTGGCAACCGCAGGAGAGCTGGCCCCAGTCGGCGTTCGGCCCGTGCACGAGGTCAGCGAAGTCAGAGAAGGTGCTCATGAACGAGATCGGGAACCAGTCACGCTCGGGGATACCGATGCCGGTCTGGCCCTTCACGTCATGGGCGAGGTGCGACAGCGTGTAACGCTGTGCTTCGCGGCGCTCGGGGGTAACTTCTTCGTCACGGCCGGTAAACGATACAGGCTGGAAGCTGAGGAACGGAATCTTCTTCGGGTTGTCGAGAGCAAACTCAACAATGCGGCCTACCTGCTCGTTGTTGATGCCGTTGATGATCGTCGTTACGGGAACGATGTCGATACCGTTCGACCAGCAATTTTCGATTGCACGCATCTTCACGTCAAACAGGTTGCCTACTGCGCGGTGGGAGTTAGCAGCGTTGCCGATACCGTCGAACTGGAGGTATACGTAGCGGAGGCCAGCTTCAGCGGCTTGCTTTGAGAATTCCACCGAACGGGCAAATTCGATACCGTTGGTCGCGGCCTGTACGGAGTTGAAACCCACCTTACGGGAGTAACGCACTGCGTCAAGGAAGTAAGGCGACATGGTGGGCTCACCACCAGAGAACTGTACCGACATCTGGCGGCGCGGCTTGATCTTCAGCGCGTTGTCCAGCATCGTCGTGATGTCTTCCCATGACAGTTCATGTACAAAGCCAACCTGGTTGGCGTCCATGAAGCAGGGGTCGCACATCATGTTGCAGCGATTGGTCAAGTCGATTGTGAGAACCGAACCACGACCATGCTTGATCGTCGACGAACCGTGGTTGTGCAGGTCTTCGTCGTTGTGGGCCTTGATGTCACGGCCGGGGAAAACTTCTTCAAGGTGCTTGAAGAACTTGGCATCGATTGCCATTACGTCTTCAAAGTGACCATGGGTCGGGCAATCCTTAACCATAAGGATCTTGCCGTCGCGCTCGATGATCTGGGCCTTGATTTCGCCCACTTTTTGATTCTTGAGGATCTCAACCGGCAATTCGCCGTTGATGATCTTGTTGCGGATGTCGGGCACGCACTTGGGGCACAGTGAATCTGTGGTGCGCGGCCAGCCAAGTGGCGGCTTCGTCTTCTGGTAGCTCTTGAGCAACGGCTTGTCCGACCACTTCGGGGTAAACGAAGGATTCGGGTTGATAGAATTCAGCTTTTCAAAAACAGCCCAAGTGGCGTTCGCAGCAAGCGATGCAGCCTTTTCGACAAACTTGACAGATTTAGACATAGTCTCCCTTATAGAGTCGCAATGGTTTGGTGGGTTGGCCCACTCATAATAATGCGAGATTAATGGAAACGATTTAAGAAGGCATCAACTCTCTGTTGAATGGCTGCATTCTGGGGTCGAAATGCACCTACTCCGGTTGAACTGCAAGGACAATAGACAAAGAAAAAGCGAACATCAACCCCGCAGGGGCAGCTTCTTCGTCGTTTGTTCTACTCTCTCGAGGTCTTCAAAGGGTAATTCCTGGGCCAGCATCTCCCACCGGCGCGTCGCCGGCCCAAAGCCAGCCCGGGCCGCCAGCGCCAGCCAAGCCAGCCCCTCATAGCGGTGCGGCTCGTCCTCGGCCGCAATCCGGTTCAGAATCATCCTCCCGAGCAAATACTGCCCCTCAGGCAAATTACCCTCAGCCGCACACCGCAACAAATCCTCCGCATCGCGATTCTTGTCGATTCGCACGCGCGCCTCTTCCAGGCACGCCCCGGGCCGCCTCGCAACCAGGGCCGCCTGAAACCACCCATCCGCCACCTTCGGCGCAAGCATCGGCAACCGCCCCTGACGGCTTAGCATCACTGCCTCCCAGCGCGCATCCAGATCCCCACCCTTGGCCAGCGCCACAAGTTCTTTCTGTGCCCCGGGCTGGTCAATCGATTTCAGAATCGAAGCCAGATCCACTGCCATCATTAACGCCAGGCTCAACCACATGGGACGATAATGACACTGTGCCTGTCGATGCGCAAATCCTTCTCGATGCCGCCTTCTCAGAAGGCTTCGAGCTGGCAGGCCTCACCCCAGCCCTTCCCCACCCCGATCATCACAGGCACATCGATTGGGTCAACCGAGGCCTCGCCGCCGGCATGGGCTATCTCACCGATCACCGTGCTCAAGTCCGCCAGGATCCGCGCCTCATCTTCCCCGAAGCCCAAACCATCCTCTGCGTCGGCAAGCTCTACAACACTCCCGGCCCCACAGATCCCGCCGTCTCAAGATACGCCTGGGGCACGCGAGACTATCACGACGTTTTGGGTGAAGGCCTCCACCGCACGGCCACCCGCCTCAAGACAGCCCTCAACCAGGACTTCCCCTACCGCGTTGCCGTCGACACCGCCCCCCTGCTCGAGCGCAGCTATGCCAGAGAAGCAGGCCTTGGCTGGATCGGCAAAAACACCTGCCTCATCAACGAGCCTAAGGGCAGTTGGTTCTTCTTGGGCGAACTCCTGCTTCCCTTCCCCGCCACAAACTACGGCAGCCCCCCGCCAGACCGCTGTGGCACCTGCACCAGTTGCATCGACGCTTGCCCCACCCGCGCAATCGTCGACGGAGAAGTCGACAGCAACCTCTGCATCAGCTACTGGACAATCGAAGCCAAAACAGAAGCCCCCGAGGAACTCAAGCAAGCCTTCGGCCACCACCTCTTCGGCTGCGACATCTGTCAGGACGTCTGCCCCTGGAATCGCCGCGCCCCCGAAACCAGCGAACCCGGCTTCCAGGCCCTCAACCCAAACCCACCCCTCGAAGAACTCACCGAAGACCAGTTCAAACAGCGTTTCCGCAAGACGCCAGTCGCGCGCACCAAAGCCTCCGGTTACAACCGCAACGTCCGTGTCGCTCTAGAGAATCGCCCAAAGTAAATCGCGCAAATCCTGCGGCGGCAAACCATCAAGCGAGAACCCAGCCTCCAGCACTCCGTCCTCATAGCGAAACATCTCCTGCGGCATCTCGATCAGACGCACCACACGCACCCCGGCATCCGGCGTCAAAGCGTCCTCGATCGCCGCCATCATTCGCGGCCCACCCTCATTTGGCTCACCGGCCCACACATACTCAACCACCCATTGCATTGCTCTTATATGATAGGCAGCGATGCAACGTTTTCTCTTCTCGCTCGGCCTACTCGCGCTCCCAGCCTTCACCCAGGTAAGCCTCTTCGACGGCAAAACCTTCAAAGGCTGGCGCGATGTCAGCAAGCTCAACGTCCCCGGCAATTCTTTCTCGATTGAAGACGGAGCCATCAAGTCCAACAAGAAACCCTGGATCAACGAAGACCTCTTCTCCCTCGGCGAATATACCGACTTCGAACTCGAATTCGAATGGAAGGTCAGCCCCGGCGGCAACAGCGGCATCAAGTACCGCCTCCAGGACGCCGTCTTCATGAATGAAAGCATCGAGCGTCCAGTCAAGAAATTTGAAGAAACCCTGCGCGACGAATACACCCGCCGCCCC
>CANGVB010000068.1 GCA_947456995.1 Bryobacteraceae bacterium
CAACCGTGGCTTCGCCCCCGGCACCAGCGGCTACGTTCGTCAAAACTACCTCGTCACCGGCGGCACTGAAGTCACTCCCACCGACAAGTGGTCCGTCAAAGGAGACCAGCTCTTCGGCGACAAGCACCGCCTCAGCTTCCTCTGGAACACTACAGTCTTCCGTCGCAAGCCAGGCCCAGCCGGCCCTCCCGGACTCCCCGAACCCCTCTGGAGCGGTCAGCTCCAGGCCTGGGACACCGAAGCCTATCGCCTCACTCACGACTGGACCATCTCTCCGCGAATGATCAATCACCTCTCCTTCGCCAAGAACACCTTCACCAAAAACAGCTTCTCAGCCAACGTAGACAAGAACTGGAAAGACAAGGTCTGCATCGCCAACGTCGTCGATTGCAATCAGAACTTTCCCACCATCAACTTCACTGAATTCTCAGCCTGGGGCGGCGCTTCCTACAACGGCACCAATCAACCCGGCTGGGGCCTCAAGGATGACTTCAGCTACATCCGTGGCTCACACACCTTTAAGTTCGGCTTCGCCTATCAGAATCAAAATGCCGACGGCTTCGGCCAGCAGGACATCGCGGGTCGTGCTGACTTCAACTTCCTCAGCACCTCCATTCCCGGTGCCACAGCCTTCCCCGCCAGCGGCGGTAGCTCCTTCGCTTCCTTCCTGCTCGGTGATGCTTTCCTCGGCCGCACAGAAACCATCCGCAACGTAACCCAACGCTTCCCCTACTACGGCTTCTACGCCCAGGACGACTTCCGCATCAGCAAGAAGCTCACCATCAACTACGGCATTCGCTATGACGTCACGATGCCTCCCACCAACCTCAAAGACGAATACTCAGACTTCAATCCAGACCGTCCCAATCCCGGTGCCAATGGCCGGCTCGGCGCTCTCTGGTTCGCTGGCTTCGGCCCTGGTCGCGAAAACACCCGCAGCCTCGTCCCCGGCTGGTATGGCGGCATCGGCCCACGCATCGGCCTCGCCTACACGCTCGATTCCAAAACCACCATCCGCTCCGGCTACGGCCGCTCCTTCTCGCGCGTCACCGCCGTCCAGGGTTCCGGCCACTTCGCTGGCTTCATCGGTCAGTATCAGTTCGAGAACAATTCACAGGGCCTCCAGCCCACCTTCCGGCTCGATCAGGGCTTGCCCGCTTACGCACTTCCGCCCTCGCTCGACCCGGCATTCTCTAATGGCTTGAATGTCGACTACTGGCAGGGCCAGGAAGCCACCCGCGCTCCTGAGAACTCTTTCTGGACCCTCACCATCCAGCGTCAGGTTTCCTCCAACCTCGTCATCGAAGCCGGCTACAACGGCAGCGCTGGCTCGCATCTCCAAACCGGCCTCCTCAACATGAATCAGGTCCCCACCTCGATCTACGACAACCTCGTCTCACGCTTCGGCGGCACCCAGGCCCTCAACATCCTGCGCGCCGACATCGCATCCCCTCTCGCCGCCAGCGCTGGCATCTTCGCGCCTTATGCAGCCTTTACCTCCCAGCGCCTGCGTACAGTCGCCCAGGCACTTCGCCCCTATCCGCAATTCCAGAACATCGTCACCGGCGTTCAGAACGGCGACAAGTCCGGCCACTCCACCTACCACGCCTTCATCCTCAAAGCCGATCGTCGTATGTCCAATGGCATCACCTTCAATTGGAACTACGTATTCTCGAAGCTCCTCACAGACTCCGACACGTACTTTGCCAACGGTGCCGCCGCCATGGATCACTACAACCGCCGTCTCGAAAAATCCATCGGTCAGAACGATCAAACCCACTCCCTCAAGTTCTCAACCATCTATGAACTCCCCTTCGGCAAAGGCCGCAAATGGCTCACCGGAGGCTTCCTCAACCAAGCCCTCGGTGGCTGGCGCATAGCCGCAATCCAGACCTATGGAAGCGGCCTCCCAATCGCCCTGCAACGCAACAATCCACTCCCCATCTTTAACGGCCAGACTCGCCCCGTCGTCGACAGCTACACCGACTGGCGCGCACCCATCGCCGGCGACAGCTTCGACCCCAACGTCGACCGCTTCCTCAAGCCAGCCAACCAGTTCCCTGCCCAGCCCGCTGCCGCCTTCGGCAACGTCACCCGCTTCAACCCCAAGCTCCGCAGCTTCTGGAATCAGTCCGAAAACGTCAGCCTCGCCAAGACCTTCCGCGTTGGTGAGAATCTCCGCATCGACCTCCGCGGCGAAGCCTTCAACATCTTCAACCGCACCATCTTCGGTACCGGCAGCACTAACTTGAACGCAGGCACCTTCGGCGTCGTTCAAAACCAGGCTAACGATCCCCGCCAGATGCAGGTTGGCCTCAAGATCTACTGGTAACTTGAATTACGATGAATTCGCGGCGGTTTCCTAACCTTTTAGAAACCGCCGCGTCTACACATTCATCCTAATTCCATGCCGCAGTCCAAAACTCCGCCTACCGCTACGTCAACTCTCCTCAAATCTCTCGAAACAGAGATGGAACGAAACTGGGCTGCCTTTAAAAAGCTCCCCACCCCGCCTTTCTATCTCGCTTACGAAATAACCCAATTTGAGTCTGCCAATGTAACCGGCAGTTTTGGAACCCTTGTTTCTTCCAGCGGCCCCGACAAAACCCGCTATCTCGACATAGATCTCCGCGTCGGCTCCCCCACCCTCGACAATTACCACCCTGTCCGCGGCAGCATGTTTAACATGCTCGATAACTTCAATCCGGTTACAATCCCGGTCGAAGATGATCCTGCCGCCATCCGCGCCGCTATCTGGTATCAAACAGACCAGCGATACAAGCGCTCCATCGAGCAATGGATCGCCATCCAAACCAACGTCAAAGTCAAAGCAGAAAACACCGACAAATCTGGTGACTTCTCCTCCGGCCCAGCCGAATCCTTCGTCGAACCAGTAGTCAAATTATCCGGCTTCGATCGAAAGCTCTGGGAAGACAAAGTCCGCAAATACACCAAACCCTTCCGCCGCTTCGGAAACATCTACCAGGCCGAAGCTCGCCTCACAATCTCCATCGAAACCCGCATCTTCGTCAACAGCGAAGGCAGCCGCATCCAGACCTCACAACCCTCCTATCGCCTCTACATAACTGGCTTCGCCAAAGCCGATGACGGCATGGAACTCCCCAAGGCCGAAACCTGGCACAGCTCCACTCTCGAAGGTCTCCCCAGCGACGAAGTAGTCCTGGCCAAAGTCGATCAGATGACCAAAGACTTGATGAAGCTCAAGCTCGCTCCAGTCATCGATCCCTACACCGGCCCCGCCATCCTTTCCCCTCGCGCCACCGGAGTCTTCTTCCACGAAATCTTCGGCCATCGCATCGAAGGCCAGCGCACCAAGAATGAAGACGACGGCCAGACCTTCAAAGACAAAGTGGGCCAGAAGATCCTCCCGGAATTCCTCAACGTCTACTCAGACCCCACACTCAAGAAGTACGGCGCCATCGAGCTCGCCGGCTTCTATCGCTTCGACAATCAGGGCATCAAGGCACGCCGCGTCACTGTCGTAGAAAAAGGCATCTTCAAAAACTACCTGATGTCCCGCACACCCATCGATGGCTTCCCCGCCTCCAACGGCCACGGCCGCCGCCAGGCAGGCTACAACGTCGAAGCCCGCCAGTCCAATCTGATCGTAGAATCCACCCAAACAATCACCCGCGAAGAACTCAAGCAAAAGCTGATTGAAGAAGTAAACAAAGCCAAGCTCCCCTACGGCCTCTTCTTCGACGACGTCCAGGGAGGCTTCACCCTCACCGGCCGGGAAAGCCCAAGCGCCTTCACTGTCAAACCGGTCATGACCTACCGAATCTACCCCGACGGTCGCGAAGAACTCGTCCGTGGTGCAGACCTCATCGGCACCCCCCTCACCACCTTCGGCAAGATCACTGCCGCAGCCAACGATCCTTCAGTCTTCAACGGAACCTGTGGTGCCACCTCAGGCGGAGTACCGGTCAGCGCCGGCGGCCCTTCGCTCCTCGTAAGCCAGGTCGAGATCCAGAAGAAACCCAAATCTCAAGAACGCTCACCCATCCTGCCACCACCCTTTGACGACCCCAACATCGGCACCTGGCGCGAATTCATCTTCGGAGGCAACCTCTAATGCGACGCAGATCCTTTATCTCCATCCCTGCCGTAGCCGCAGTAATCCCAACTTCACTCCCAGCCGCACTCCCTGAAGACACGCTTCTCAAGGCCATGCGGGATGAGCTCAAACGCTCGCTCAAGAAGCTCCAGCTCGAGAACCTCGAAAAGCCCTATTTCCTCAGCTACCGCATCTCAGAAACACAAACCGTTTCCGCCGCAGCCTCCTTCGGCGCACTTTCTGCTTCCAACGAATTCCGCCGCCGCGTCCTCGCCACAGAATGCCGCGTCGGCTCCTACGAGATGGACAACACCAACTTCTACTCGGCCCGCAACGCCATGTCTGGTGTCATCCGAGTCCAGGCCAACTTCGGCCTCACTCTACCCCTCGACGACGATTACGACGAGATCCGCCGCCAGCTCTGGCTCTCTACCGACGCCGGCTACAAACAAGCCCTCGACGACCTCGCCAAGAAACGAGCGGCCCTCGAAAACCGCACTCGCACCGGCGCAGCCATCGCCGATCTCTCCAAAGAAGAAAAAACCGAAACCGTCGAAGACCAGCCGGCAACCCTCCTCACCAAACAGAAATCCGAAGCTCTCGCCAAACAGCTCTCCGCACTCTTCCGCGACGCTAAAGGCATCGACAACTCCGGTGTCCGTATCGAATCCACCAGCATTCTCACCCGCTTCGTCTCAAGCGAAGGCACAGAATTCTGGCGCAACTCCCCCAGCATCATGATCAACTGGTACGCCGAAGCCCAGGCCTCCGACGGCATGCCCATCAGCGACGTCGAAACCCACTACTTCAACTCAGCCAGCGAAATCCCAGACCTCACTCCCAAGATCCGCGCCTTCCAGAAACGCCTCTTGGACCTCACCGCCGCCAAGACCCTCGCCCGCTACGCCGGCCCCGTACTCTTCGAAGGCCAGGCCGCCGCAGAGCTCTTCGCCCAGGGCTTCGCCACCGCCCTCCTCGGCACTCCCCGCATCGTCGTTGACGACCAGCGCTTTGAAGGCATCTTCGGCGCAAACACCGGCGTCTTCTCCGACAAGATCTCCACGCGCGTCCTCCCCAGCCACATGCGCCTCACAGACGACCCCACACGCCCCAATCTCGCCGGCTCCTACAAAGTCGATGAAGACGGCGTCAAAACCAAGCCCACCGTCGTTGTCCAGGGTGGCATCCTCAAGCGCCTCCTCAACACCAGAGCCCTCGTCCCCGGCGTCAGTGATTCCACAGCCAATCGCCGCGCAGCAGGCATCGCCCCCTCCAACCTCATCCTCGAATCCACCAAAGCCGTACCCCTCGCTCAACTCAAGCAGGACCTCCTCCAGATCGTCAAAGACCGTGGCCTCGAATTCGGCGTCATGATCCGCAAGATCGCAAACCCGGCCGATCAGTTCGCCAGACCCCGCGGCCGCATGGTCATCTTCACCGGCGGTGCCGCAGGCCAGGCGCTCCAGCTATCTCCCGTAATTGAAGCAGTCAAAATCTATCCCGATGGCCGCGAAGAGCTCCTCCGCAACATCGAAATCTCAGGCTTCAACACAGCCGCATTCCGCGACCTCTCAGGCGTCTCACAAGAGACAACTACCTACACCGCCCAGTTCAGAAACCCACGCATGTCCCCGCTCATGGGAGGCATGATCCTCCAAGGCAGAGTCCTCACAACTTACATAGTGCCCTCTCTTCTCTTCGAAGATGTCACGCTCCAGTTGCCGGCCGGGGAAGTACCTAAACTTCCCTTCATCGCTCACCCCAGCTTCGCCTAGAACTTTTTGATTCCACTGCAACAAAACTGTGAAAGAATCCAAGCTTAGACTATGCAACGTCGAGTAATGGCTTTCGTTTTAGCGGGTGGCAAGGGTACCCGTCTTTATCCCTTAACTAAGGAGCGGGCCAAGCCCGCAGTCCCCTTCGGCGGACGCTATCGCATCTGCGATTTCGTCCTCTCAAACCTGGTCAATTCAGGGATCTATTCGATCTATGTTCTGATCCAGTTCAAGAGTCAATCGCTTCTACAGCACTTACGTGACGGCTGGGAATTCTCAGGCCTCCTCAAGAACCATTTCTGCATCCCCGTACCTGCCCAGATGCGTTCACCCGGCGAAAGCTGGTACCGTGGCACCGCCGACGCCATCTACCAGAACGTAAACCTCATCGAGCAAGCTGAACCCGATGTCATCGCCATCTTCGGCGCAGACCACATCTATCGTATGAACATCCGCGAGATGATCGAGTTCCACATCGACAAAGGCTCCGACGTCACCATCGCCGCCATCCCGGCCGACAAGAAGTACGCCAGCGAATTCGGCGTCATCGAAGCAGCCCCAGGCGGCTCCATCATCGGCTTCCACGAAAAGAACCCCGACGCCCCAACCATGCCCGGCGACCCAGACCGCGTCTACGCCTCCATGGGCAACTACGTCTTCAGCACCGGCCTCCTCCTAAAGGAACTCTACGCCGACGCTCAGGACGAAAACTCCTCCCACGACTTCGGCCGCGACATCCTGCCCAAGCTCATCGGCAAGGTCCCCATGTACGCCTACGACTTCCAGCGCAACCACATCCCGGGCGACCCAACCGATCAGGAACCCTACTGGCGCGACGTCGGCACCATCGACTCCTACTACGAAGCCTCAATGGACCTCCGCAGCGTCCACCCCAACCTCAACCTCTACAACCGCAACTGGCCGCTCCGCACCGCCGGCTACGAAGATCCGCCAGCCAAGTTCACCTTCGACGAAAATCAGGTCCGCGGTTCTGCCGTAGACTCCATCGTCTCCGGTGGCTCCATCATCTCCGGTGGCACCATCCGCAACTGCATCATCGGTCGTGGCGTAAAGGTACACGGTGGAGCTGAAGTCGACGACTCCATCATCTTCGACAACTGCGAAATCGGTCGTGGTGCCAAGATCAAGCGTGCCATCCTCGACAAGAACGTCCGCGTCCCCGAAGGTGCCCGCATCGGTTTCGACCCCGAAGCAGACCGCAAGCTCTACAGCGTTACCGAGTCTGGTCTGGTGGTAGTTGAGGGCCGTCGCTCTCGTGTGGACGTGGCGTCGATGCAGATTGCCAGAAGATACTAAGCGCAATCCCAGTCAACACAACCACGCCGCAACCAATCACGTTGTACCAGAGAAAGCCAACCTTGCCGGTCGAGTGCGTGTAAAAGATCGCCGCCTCACCGGCAAGTACGCCTAGAAACGCTGCCGTTCCACCCACCCTCGGGAAGAAGAACGCCAGCAAGAACACACCCAGCAAGCCCCCATAAAACAGGCTCCCCAGCATGTTCACAGCTTCAACAAGGCTCCCCAGCCCGCGAGCCAGCTGCGCACTCGCCACAGCATAAACACCCCAAAACACTGTTGCAAATCGAGAGAACCAAAGGTAGTGGTTATCGCTCGAATCCCGCTTCACAAAGCGCTGATAAAAATCCACCATCGTCACCGTAGCAAGCGAATTTATCTCGCCCGAACTGGCCGACATCGCCGCCCCAAAAATCACCGCAATCACCAGCCCCACAAAGCCCGCAGGCAGATGCTGCGTCACAAAGGTCATAAACACATAGTTCGTATCGTTAACCCCGGAAGTCGCTTCCTTGTGCACCGCATCCACATGCTTCTGCGCTTCCATAAACTTCGCCTGATGCGCCGCATCCCGGTTCTTGAGCAACTCATAAGCCGCCGTCTGCCGCAGCGCCACCGCATCCTTATGCTTCTGCTCCACAGCCGTCCCCACCAGCTTCTTCATATTCTCTGAATGAAACGTAGCGGGAGGCACCGTAAAGATGTAGAACGAAAACACCATCGCCCCGGTCAGCAAGATAAAGAACTGCATCGGGATCTTAGCCACAGCGTTAAACAACAAACTCACCCGGCTCTGCTGCAAATCCTTGCCCGTCAGATAGCGCTGCACCTGGCTCTGGTCACAACCAAAATAAGCCAATGCCAGAAACGTCCCACCCAACAAACCGCTAAACAGGTTGTAGCGGTCATACCAGTCAAAATTAGTGGTCACCGCATTCAGCTTCCCGGCGCTAGCAGCCAGCAACAAACTGTCCCCAAAACTGATCCCCTCCGGCAGCCCCAGAATCGCCACCAACAAAGCCGTAAACAAACCCACCAGCATGATCATCATCTGCTGAAAGTCCGTCCAAGCCACGGCCCGAATCCCACCCAGCACCGTGTAGAGAATCACAACGCAGCCCATCAGAACCGTGGTCGTACGGTCATCCCACCCCAGAATCACCGTCAACACCACCGCCGGCGCATACAGAATCATCCCCACCGCCAGCCCGCGCTGAATCAGAAAGATCAAACTCACCAGCGCCCGCGTCTTCGCATCAAACCGCTTCTCCAGATACTCATAAGCGGTAAACACATTGGCATTGCGAAACCGCGGCGCAAAGAACGCACTCACGATGATCATCGCAATCGGCAAGCCAAAGTAGAACTGGATAAACCGCATCCCGTCGGCATAAGCCTGACCCGTAGTAGAGATGAAAGTAACCGCACTCGCCTGCGTCGCCATAATCGACAGCGCAACCGTATACCAGGGCAATGATCGATCTGCCAGCAAGTACCCCGACACAGTCGAAGTCTTGCGGCTCTTCCACAGCCCATAGAGCACGATAAAACCGATCGTCGCCACAAGGACGATCAAGTCAAGAGTTCTCATAAACGGAAGGATGCGGTGAACACCGCCAAAGCTGCAATGATCACGATCAAATACACAACCACCGCCAGATAAATTCGCTTCCAGCTTCCAAAGAACGGCGCGCTTTCTGACTCAGGCGGCAGCATTAGTTTTTACCTACACTCAGGAAATTCGCAAAGATCCGGAACGCCCCAGGCACACCAGCAGGCAACTGACGGAACCACGCTTCACCCGTGTAAATGTAATTCCCCTTGCCATACTTCGTATACAGCGTACCGCCCATCATCGGCTTCTCACCAGGGTCGTTGGCCGAGAACAGCGGTTCATACTTCTCATCCCACTTGCTCGCGTAGTAAAGCCCACGCTCCTGCACCCAGCCCTGAAAATCCTTCGCGCTCACCTGATTCGGATACTGCAAAAGCCTGTGATCCGGCTTCGGGAAATTCATCGTCGCCAGCTCATCCGTAACGCGGTCCCGCGAAACCGTAATCGGATAAGGCCCAACCTTGCTCAGCAACAGCGGGTCACCACCAAAGAAGCCACCTTCCTGCACGTTGTACTGCACAATATAGGTCCCACCCTTGGCAACATACTCATCAAAGATCCGCTGCGCATTCGCACGCAAATCCGGCCGCGTGTTGTAAGCCCTAACCCCAGTCACAATCGCATCAAACTGCGAAAGATCCCCAGTAGTCAGATCCTGCTCAGTCAGCATAATCACTTCGCTACCCAACTGCCGCAAAGCATCCGGAACCTCATCGCCAGCCCCCATTACATAACCAACGCGCTTAGCGAGATTCTTACCCGTAAACCGCACCAGCTTGGCCGTAGCCTTCGGTGCCAGTGTCTGCGGAGGAATATGCGGATACTGAATCACCCGCGTTCCCTGCGTAATCTCACGTCCACCCACAACGGCGACAGCCGTAAGTGTCCCCATGCTCTCACCCGCCGGCGGAGTCACCACAAAGCTCAGAGTTTTCTCTTCGGCCGCTGCCTTCACATTAAAGTCCAAAGCAGCCGGCTCTACCCGCCAACCCTGCGGCACAGCCAGCTTCAGGCTGCCCTTAGTATCAGCCAGGTTCGAAGTCAGAATCACTTCCACCTTGCGAGATTCAACCCCGGGAAACACAAGCGCGTCCAGTGCCAGCCTTACCGACACCGGCGGCACAATCGTCACCGGCCGCGTCAGTTCGCCCACGCCACGATCCACATACCGGTGCGTAATCTCACGAGTCAATTCAATCTCGCTACCGGCCACCAGAAACTTCATCGTCGCAATCACCGGAGCAGGGCTCTGCGGCCGCCCCAGCAAGCTCATGTCCGAAACCTTGAACATCGCATCACTCCGCTGCTCCACCAGAAAGTAAGGCTGCGTCAGAGGCGCATCCGCGGCAACGGCCCAATCGAGAGGCACCGTCAAACTCTTGTTCCGCTCGAGCTTGGTCGACTTCACCACATTCGCCACTCCAGGCACGCCGCTAAACGCAACGCTCTGCAAGCTCACATCTTCCCCGTTACGCTGAATCGCCGCAATCTTGATCTTCGCCGTCGTACCCTGCACCGCAAGATACTTGTCTGCCTGCAACTCGGTCCAAAGTCCCGCCACCATCGCAATCGCTTCATCCAGATCCTTCAGCTTCAACACGCTGTAATGATCCTTACGACCAGCCAGCAACTTGCGAGCCTCAATCAAATGCGGCAGCACAGCCGTAGGCTTCCCACCATCAAACTCCTTAGCCGCCTTGGCCAGCAACTCCCCAATCTTCCCCGCCCCAGGAACCCGGTTCCAGGTCGTATCAA
>CANGVB010000069.1 GCA_947456995.1 Bryobacteraceae bacterium
CGCTGGTAGGCTATTGAGTGCTTCTATGATTCGAATCTTTTTTGTTGTTTGCGTTGCGTTGATGGCCCAGAGTGGGGGGCGTGATTTGTTTGATGGCAAGTCACTTGATGGATGGATGTGGAGCCGGGAGGTTGCGCCTCCGAAGCCATCGTGGGTGGCTCGTGATGGCATGCTTGTTGCGACTCCAGGGCAGGGGAAGGAGGTTTATCTTCTCACTCAGGAATCGTTTGAGGATTTCGACTTTACGTTTGAGTGGCGGGCTGAGGCTGGTGCGAATTCCGGGGTGAAGTACAGGATACAGAGCTATGGGGATTCGACCCGCCGCATTGAGCCTACCGGGCTTGAGTATCAGATCACTGATGATGTGACGAACCCCGATGCGTTGTCGACGGTGCGGCATTCGGCTGGTGCGCTTTATGACTATGTTGCTCCTGTGAAGAAGGGGCCGGCTGTGGCGAAGGTATGGCATCAATCGCGGATTGTGGCGCGGGGCTTGCATGTGGAGCATTGGCTGGACGGGGCGAAGGTGGTGGACGTGGATCTCGATAGCGAGGCGGCTGAGAAGTCGTTTGAAGGGAGCACGCGGCAGTCGCGATTTATGTTGCGGAAGCAGGCGGTGCGGAAGTCGCCGATTGCGTTGCAGATTCACGATGGGATGGTGGAGTTTCGCAATCTGAAGATTCAAACGCTAAAATAGGCGTATATGCCTATTTATGAGTACCGCTGCAAAGAGTGCGGCAGCGCGTTTGAGAAGATTCGCCCGATGCGCGAAGCAGAAGAGCCGATTGATTGCCCCCGTTGCGGACAGGTTGTGGCAAAGAAGGAATTGTCTGTTTGCTGCATGAGCGTGAGCGGTGGCTCTGGCAATGCGATGGCCGGGGGCTGTGGCCCGCGCGGCGGCTTTACTTGAGCACGCTAGTGAAGGCCCGTGTGGCCTTACTTTAGAATCACTGCTGGAACGTCGGCGTCGCGAACTGTTTTGTTGAAGGTGACCAAGTCTGTCTTGAGGAGACCTTCGAGTTTGCGGAGCTGTGAGTTGGTTTTTGTGGCGAGGTCCTCAAAGACCTGATTGGATTGTGCGGTGGGTGCCGTGTCTGAATTTTGAACTGTGCCGAGGAGTGCGGCTAGTTTGTTGTTCAGCTTGATGGGGTAGTTGAGGGGATCCTGGTTGCTGCGGTTCTTGACCTGGTAGAGTTCCTGTTCGATTTCGAGGAGGCTGGCGCTAAGCTTCTTGCCCGCTTCGACCGCGGCTTTAGCTGAGGGGAGTTTTGCGGCTTTGGCGACGAGGTCGTCGACTTGTTTGCGGGCGTCGCGGATTTGGATTACGGCGTCGTTGGCCTGGGTGATTTTGTCGCGGAGTTGCAGGGAGAGGTCGAGTTGCTTTTGCAGGTCGGCAATCGTGCTTTCCATGCGTGGGTCGCGGAGGAGTTCAAAGGGTTGTGATTGTGTCTTGCCGGCGGCGGTGACGCGGGCGGTGTATTTGCCGGGGACGGCGCGTGGGCCTCTGGAGTTGGCAGCCCAATAGATCATGCCGGGGAAGCTGGATGAGTCTGGATAGCGGAGATCCCAGACGAAGCGGTTGAGGCCTGCTTCACCTGGAGCTTTCGGATATTTCTGGACCAGCTTGCCGGCTGCGTCGAGGATTTCGATGGAGACATCTGTTTTGGCTTTGAGCCGGTAAGGAATGGTGATGCCTTCGGGTGGGTTCTGGCCGCCGGTTGGTGCGCGCAGGCCTTCGAGGTTGGGGCTGCTGCCGGCGTAGCGGTAGTTGGGTTTGGGTGCGTAGACGTAGAGGTCTTCTGTGGGGAGGCCTGAGGTCATCTGATAGAGGAGCGGGAGTTCGTCGAAGAGCCAGAAGGAGCGGCCTTGTGTTGCGATGACGAGGTCTTTCTCGCGCTTGTGGAAGGCGAGATCGGTGATGGGTACTACGGGGAGGTTGAGCTGGAAGGGCTTCCAGTTTTCGCCATCGTCGAATGACACATAAAGGCCCGTTTCTGTTCCGGCGACGAGGAGGCCTTTGCGGTTGGGGTCTTCGCGGATTACTCGTGTGAAGGCGTCATTGTTGATGCCATTTACGATTTTCTTCCAGGTCTTGCCGTAGTCGTTGGTGCGGTAGAGATAGGGGCGGAAGTCGTCGCTCTTGTACATGGTGCCAGCGAAGAAGGCTTTGGCTGGATCGTGCGGGGAGGCTTCGATGGAGTTGATCTGGATCCACTCGGGCATGATGTCTTTGGGGGTGGTGTTGGTCCAGGTCTTGCCGCCGTCGCGGGTTAGGTAGACGAGGCCGTCGTCGCTGCCGGTCCAGATGAGGCCTTTGGTGAGTTTGGATTCGTCGACGGTGAAGATCGTTGAGTAGTATTCGACGCTGGTGTTGTCTTTAGTGATGAGGCCGCCGGTGGGGCCTTGTTTGGACTTGTCGTCGCGGGTGAGATCGGGGCTGATGGATTCCCAGGATTGGCCTTCGGTGGTGGAGCGGAAGAGCTGGTTGGCACCAGAGTAAAGGACCTTGGGATCGTGGGGCGAGAAGAGGAGCGGGAAGTTCCACTGGAAGCGGAATTTCATGCCTTCAGCGCCGCCGCCCATGGGGTTGTCTGGCCAGACGTTGACGCCGCGGGTTTGGCCGGTTACGTGGTTATAACGGGTGAGGAGGCCACCGTAGGAACCGGCGTAGACGATGTTGAGGTTCTTGGGGTCTGGAGCGATCCAGCCGCTTTCGCCGCCGCCGACGGGGTGCCATTCGCGATCGGAGATTATGCCGTTGTTGCCCCGCGATTGGATCTTGATTGTGGTGTTGTCCTGCTGGGCACCGTAGATGCCGTAGGGGAAGTCTTCGTCGAGGGTGACGCGATAGAACTGGGCGGTGGGATGGGCCTGGTTGGTCCAGGTCTGGCCGCCGTTGAAGCTGACGTTAGCGCCGCCGTCGTTGGCCTGGATCATGCGTTGGGAGTCGTTGGGGGCGATCCAGAGATCGTGGTTGTCGCCATGGGGAGTGGGGATGGCGGTGAAGGTGCGGCCGCCGTCATCCGAGCGATGGAAGCTGACGTTGCAGACGTAGACGGTGTCGATGCGGGTGGGGTCGGCGTAGATGCGTGAGTAGTACCAGGCGCGCTGGCGGAGGTTGCGATCTTCGTTGACGCGGGTCCAGGTTCTGCCGCCGTTGTCGGAGCGGAAGACGCCGCCGTCTTCGGCTTCGATGATGGCCCAGACGCGTTCTGGATTTACGGGTGAGACGGTGACGCCGATCTTGCCCTGGACGCCTTGCGGAGCGCCGGTGTTGTGGCCGATTTCTTTCCAGGTAACGCCCGCGTCGGTGGATTTGAAGAGGCCGCTGCCGGGGCCGCCGGAATCGAAACTGTAGGGGGTGCGCTGGACTTGCCAGAAGCTGGCATAGAGGACGCTGGGGTTGCCGGGTTCGAAGATGAGATCGACGCAGCCGGATTTTTCACCTCGGGTGTAGAGCTGCTTCCAGGTGGTGCCGCCATCGGTGGTTTTGAAGATGCCACGTTCGGGGTTAGGGCCGGACATGTGGCCGATGGCGCAGACGTAGACGATGTCGGGATTTTTCGGATGGATGCGGACGCGGCCGATCTGGCGGGTTTCTGTGAGGCCGGTGTGCTTCCAGGTTTTGCCGGCGTCGAGAGATTTGTAGACGCCGTCGCCGTGGGAAGCGTTGCCGCGCAGAGCTTGTTCGCCCATGCCGGCGTAGACGATGTTGGGGTCTGAATCGGAGACGGCGATGGAGCCGACTGAGCCTGTCTTGAGTTGGCCGTCGCTGACGGGGGCCCAGCGATTGCCGCCGTCGATGGTTTTCCAGATGCCGCCGCCGGTGCCGCCGAAGTAGTAGACGTTGGGCTGGGAGGGAACGCCTGTTGCCGTTACGACGCGGCCGCCTCTGTAGGGGCCGATTGAGCGGAAGTTCAGTTCTTTGGCAAAGGGGACTTCATCGGCGGCTGCGGCTGTGAGCGAAGCAAGAAGAAAGAGGACGGATCCAAATCGCATACTTCGGGAAGTCTAGCGCAGAATCGGAAAGTATTCGAGACAGTAGATCCAGCAGCAAGTGAGGAGAAGCAGGAGCATTGCTTTGAGTTGGAAGTTTTCTTCTCTCGATTGCCACCAGGCGAGGATCGCTGGCGGCAGGATTGCGAGGGCGATGGCCCAATTGGGGTGGGTTTGGTAAAGCTCCCAACAGGCTGCGGCGAGGGTGACGCTGAGGCCGAGGGTCCAGCCGAGTTGTGGTGCGAGGGTGAGGATCAGAATGAGGACGGCAGTGACTGCGGTGAAGGCGAAGCGGAGTTGGAGCGTGAGATCGACGCCTACGGTGAAGAGTGCTAGCAGTGGGTAGCTGACCTGATGCCAGGCCTTCCAGGGGCGGGCTTCGATTGGTGTTGTGTCTGGAACTGCTTTGGTGAGCAGCGCGCCGAGGATCAGGCCGAAGGTGAATTCCATCATCTTCCAGCCGGGGAAATCTGTGCTGGGGACGAGGTTAAAGAAGGTGCCGCCGCCGAAGCCGAGTGCTCCGCCGAGGGTGCCCCAGAGGGCGAAGCGGTAGGCGATGGGGTTGCGGACCAGTAGCAGGACGGCCAGGGCGGAGAGGGCGAGGCCGGCCCAGATTTCTTCTCGCGGGCGGATGAGGCGGTTGGAGAAGTAGATGAGCTTGGGTTGGTTGATGAGCATCCATCCGGCTTGTGTTGCGACCATGAGGAAGAGCGAGACACGGACGGGACGTTTGGGCATGAGCCAGGCGAGGCTAATGATGACGCCGCCGAGGAGGCCCCAGATTGCGCCTTTGACGGTGAGGCCGAGGAGGCCCCAGAGGCGAGTGTCTGGCTCGCGGAAGAGGCCGATGGTTTGGCCGTATGTCATCTGGCCGCCGAGGCCGATGCCGAGGGTGCAGAGGCCGATGAAGAGGCTTGCCTGGCTGGCGGACCATTTCTTCTGGTGTGCGATGGCCATGGCCCAGAGGGCACCGGGGATCATTGCGCCCAAGGGGCCGCCGCCGATTGAGCCACGGAGGGCCCAACCGATCGACATCATCAATGCGGGGAGAAGCACTAGACGATCTTAGCGACTTCTTCGAAGGGGAGTCTGGGGCCGCGGGGACGGAGTTTGGATTTCTCGCCGTAACCGAGGTTGCAGAGGAAGTTGGATTTGTAGCTGGTGCCAGCGAAGAAGGCTTCGTCGACGGCGGCATTGTTGAAGCCGGACATGGGGCCGCAATCGAGGCCGTAGCCACGAGCAGCAATCATGAAGTAGGCGGCCTGGAGAGTGCTGTTGCGGAAGGCGAAACGTTCAGTGAATTCGGGTTTACCTTCGAACATGGGTATGACGTTTTGGTGTGACCAGAGACGATCCATCTTCTTGTAGAATTCCTGATCGTCGGCGAAGATGGCGGTGACCGGGGCCTGCATCGTTTGGTTCACGTTGCCTGGCATCAGGCAGGGCTTGAGTTTTTCTTTTGCTTCGGGGGTGCTGACGAAGATCACGCGGAGGGGGCAGCAGTTCATGGAGGTGGGGCCCATCTTCATCTGGTTGTAGATCTGGACCAGCAGCGCTGGATCGACCGGAGTGTTCTGGTAGGCGGGGAAAGTGCGGGCTTCTCCGAAGAGGAGGTCAAAGCTAACGTCGTCGATTCTTGTCATCATCTGAAGGATAGCGGAGCGGGATTGAGATGTGGAAGAATCTGTTGTAACGAGGTTTCACTAATGAACGAAGACAACAGTCCAATTGGAGAGTTGGTCCACCTTTATGTGGACGGAGCGTTTGGGCGGCGTGAGCTGATCGAACGCGTGCTCAAGGTTACTGGGAACATGGCTGCGGCCATGGTTGCTCTAAGTGGCTATGAGGAAATGAATGCTCAAGCGACACCAGTGCCCCCGGGGATACGCGTTGCTGAGAATGATCCGGATATCGAAGCTCGCGATGTGACGTTTGCGGGTGAAGGCTCATCGATGTTTGGGTATCTTGTGATGCCGAAGCGAGCGAGGATTGAGCCGCAGCCAGGAGTGCTGGTAATCCATGAAAATCGCGGGCTTGTCGAGCATATTCGCGATGTCACGCGCCGGGTTGCCAAGGCTGGTTATGTGGCGCTGGGTGTGGATATGCTGAGCCGCCAGGGTGGGACTGCGCAGTTTTCAGACCCAACGCAACTGACAGCCGCGTACAACAGGACGAATGCTGTTGACCGGCGTTCTGATTTGATTAGTTCGCTCGACTATCTGAAGCGGCAAGAGAACTATGTGATCCACGATCGCATCGGCGCAGTTGGATTTTGTGCTGGCGGTGGCATGGTTTGGGATCTGATCGTCAATGTGAGCGAAGTTGCGGCTGCAGTTCCGTTTTATGGCACGCCTCCTTTGGTGGCAGAAGATGTTGCGAAGATTCGTACTCCTGTCCTTGGGATTTATGGCGAGACGGACCGGAACTTTACTCGCAACATGCAGATCTCTGCCGGACTGTTGAGTGCTGCCAGCAAGACCTACGGGCTGCACATATACGAAGGGGTTGGGCATGCCTTCCACAACGATACCGGCGCTGCTTACAATGCGGCCGCTGCAATTGATGCGTGGGCCCGAACGACAGGCTTCTTCGATAAGTGGTTGCGGCGTCCCCGCTGATTTACTGTTGCTTCTGCGACCACGGCGGAGTGATGCCGTTGGTGCGCGCGTAGGCAATTAACTGGCTCAGGTGCTCCGCCATGTGCGTGTCTATGATTACGTAGATTCCGCGCATGGTGGAGGGCTGGCCGAAGACTGGCATCTCGCGGTCGAGGACGGCGGGGCGAAGTGTTGGGAGCACTTTTCTTACTGCTTCAAAGCTCTCGGATAACAGCTCAACAACCTTTTCTTTGGCAAGCGGTTCTGATTCTTTTTTTGCCTGGTCTTTGAAGCGTTGCATCATCAGATCCATTGGCGGGTTGTCACTGGCCACCCATAGGAAAAGCTTTGTGTCGTAGGCTACGTGCAGAAGGATTTCGCGAAAGCTGCGTACACCGGGTGCGGGGCGCCAGTCGAGTTTGTCTTCTGGAAGTGCTTTTGCCAAATCGAGCATTTTTGAAGCTGCAGCTTCGAAGGGGTTCATCAGATCGATTGCCGCGACGGCTGGCTTGACGTCCTCTGCGCCCAGTAGCTCTATGTCGAAGATCAACTCGGCTTTGGGCGGGATTGCTCCGCGGCCCTGCTCGCCGTAGGCCATCTGATAGGGAATGAAGAGCCTCCGCTTGCCTCCTACTTTCATGCCTTCAAAGCCTGCTTCCCAGCCAGCGATGACGCGTCTGCGGCCCTGAATGAATTTGAGCGGTTGGTCGCGGTCTCGAGACGAATCGAACTTCTTGCCATCGGTGAGCCAACCGGTGTAGTGGACGGTGAACTCCTGGCCGGGCTTTGCTGCAACTCCCGAGCCCACTTCAATTTCGGTGAAGCGCATGCGGAGGAAGTCTGTTGGGGTACCTGCGATCTCAGGGATTTGAGCCAGCGTCAAGAAGAGGGTGAGGAGTTGCATCACTTTTCAGAGTAACTCCGCTGATCTTGCGGGCGCGGGATTCGGTCATCAGAAAGTGGATCAAGTGCGCTGCGGCATCGTAGCTGAGGCCTTCCGGCCGGATGTTTGAGACGCAGTTTCGCTCGGCATCGTTGCGGCCTGTTTTGGGGTTGTAGGTGAGATAGGCACCGAGGCTGTCTGGTGAGGTGAGGCCGGGGCGCTCGCCGATTAGCACTAAAGCGAGCTCTGCGCCGAGTTGCTCGCCGATATCGTCACCGATGGCGACGCGGGCCTGGGTTGCGACGATGAGGGGTGCGAGCTTCCAGGAGTCGAGGAGTGGGAGCAGGCGGGTTAGCAATTCATTGGCGTGCCTGTGGACGGCCAGGGCTGAGAGGCCGTCGGCGACGATGATGGCGGCGTCGCAGGGTTCGGGTTGAAGTTTGTTTTGAAGACGGCGACCGAGGTCTGGACGGAGGAGGTAGGTGCGGCGGTCTTTGGCTTCTGACCGTACCAGGATGTGATCGAAGCCGAGGGAGGTGGGGTCGAGTTCGAGGTGGACGGCGTCGCGGGCTCTGGCGTGGTCGAGGTCGAAGCGGAGTAATTCGCTGGTGCTCAGCGAGGAGCCTTGCCGCTGGAGGCCGACTCTTGCGGCGGTGAAGGATCTTAAGTCAATAGCCATGTCTGATCCAATACGGGGGGACGCGTGTCGAGCCAGGCTTCGAATTCTGGAGCGGGCTTGAGGCCGAGGAGAGAGCGGAGGTAGAGGGCGTCGTGGAAGCTGGTGCTCTGGTAGTGGAGCATGATGTCGTCAGCGCCGGGGACGCCCATGATGTAGTTGCAGCCGGCTGTGCCGAGGAGGGTGAGGAGGTTGTCCATGTCGTCCTGATCGGCTTCGGCGTGGTTGGTGTAGCAGATGTCGCAGCCCATGGGGACTCCCATCAGCTTGCCGCAGAAATGATCTTCGAGGCCAGCGCGGAGGATCTGCTTGCCGTCGTATAAATACTCGGGGCCGATGAAGCCTACGACGGTGTTGACCAGGAGCGGTGAGTAGCGGCGGGCGACGGCGTAGGCTCTGGCTTCGCAGGTTTGCTGGTCTAGGCCATGATGGGCGTTGGCCGAGAGAGCTGAGCCCTGGCCGGTTTCGAAGTACATGACGTTTTCGCCGCGCTTGAGTTCTTTGGTGGCTTGCCAGGCTTCGTCAAGGAGTGCGAGGTTGATGCCGAAGCTCTGGTTGGCGGCTTCGGTGCCGGCGATGGATTGGAAGACGAGATCGACGGGTGCGCCCTGGCGGATGACTTCCATCAGCGTTGTGATGTGTGCGAGGACGCAAGATTGGGTTGGGATGGCTAGCTTGAGGCGAAGGTCATCGAGCATGCGCAGGATTGAGATTACTGTGCCCACGCTGTCGGAGGCTGGGTTAACGCCGATGCAGGCATCGCCGCTGGCGAGGCTGAGGCCGTCGAGGGTGCTGGCTGCGATGCCGCGAAGGTCGTCGCTGGGGTGGTTAGGTTGCAGGCGTGTGGAGAGGCGGCCGGGTAGACCGATGGTGGTGCGGAAGCGGGTAACGACGCGGCAGCGGGAGGCGACGAGGATGAGGTCCTGGTTGCGCATGAGCTTGGAGACGGCGGCGGCCATCTCCGGGGTGATGCCTGGGGCTACGGCCTTGAGTTGGGCCTCTGTTGCGGCGAGGAGCCAATCGCGGAAGTCTCCGACGCAGAGTGACGAGATTGGCTCGAAGGCGGCTTCGTCGTGTGAATCGCAGATGAGGCGGGTGACTTCATCCTGCTCGTAAGGGATGAGTGGTTGGTTGAGGAGTTGTCGCAGAGGCAGATCTGCGAGTTGCATGCGGGCGCGTATGCGCTGCTCTTGTGAGGTTGCGGCAAGGCCAGCGAGGACGTCGCCGGAGCGCAGCGGGCTTGCATGGGCGAGGAGTTGTTTGAGGTTCACGACTCACCTCGCTGCGATTGCGCGAACTCCTCTTCTGGAGAGAGGATGAGGCGGTGGCGGGCATGGAAGGCAAACCAGATCAGCCCGATAATGAACCAGACGACAGCGCCGTAGACACCCTTGACGTATTCGGCATTGAAGAAGAGCGTGAGGAGGGTGAGGGTTGCGATGAGGCCGCTGACGATGGCTCCTGTTTTTCCAAGCGGGCTCTTGTAAGGGCGGGGAAGGCTCGGGAGGTTGCGGCGTAGCAGGAGGTAAGAGGTCATCTGCAGGATGTAGGCGATGACTGCGCCGAAGACGGCCATGTTGAGAAGGATTGCGCCTACGGGGCTGTCGTGGGGGGCGTAGTGGATGCCGAGGGCGGCGGAGAAGCCCATGACGGCGCCGGCGATGAGGGCGCGGTGCGGGGTCTTGCGTTCGCTGTGTGTTTTGGAGAGCCAGACGGGGAAGTAGCCGGCTCGGGAGAGTGAGTAGATTTGGCGGCCGTAGGCGAAGAGGATGGTGTGGAAGCTGGCGATGAGGCCGATGCAGGCTACAACGGCGAGGACCTTGCTGCTGGCGGAGTTGCCATAGGCGGCTACGAAGCCAAGGAAGAGGGGCTCGTTGGAGGCGGCGACTGCTGCGGCACCCGGGGCGCTGCCAGCGCCGAGGGTGAGCGTCATGAACGCACAGAAGACCAGTGTGGCCAGGCCCCAGATGAGGCCTCTGGGAATGTCTACTACGGGATCGTGACTTTCTTCGGCGGCCAGGGGAAGTTGTTCGATTGCGAGGTAGAACCAGAGAGCGAAGGGGAGGCAGGCCCAGAAGCCGTTGAGGCCTTTGGGGAAGTAGGGGGTGGCGAAGCGGGCGAGGTCGAATTGAGGGGCGACCGAGATCCAGTAGATGACCAGCGCGATGAGGGCGGCGATGGTGATGATGAGGGAGAAGCGGAAGCTGAGTTCGACTCCCCAGATGTTGAGGGAG
>CANGVB010000070.1 GCA_947456995.1 Bryobacteraceae bacterium
ATTCAGCCTTCAACATTGCCCCAACCCAGAACCCGCCCGCCAGAGCAAATGTCGGGCAGTTGCAAATCTCCGATTCGGAAAACCTCCTGATCCGGATGGGCATTCAGATGCCCGAAAACCTCTCCGGCAAAATGGTGATTTCTCCAGACGGAGCCAATATCTTCGCCATCTCCGAATCCGGCTTCGTCACCATTCCAATCGGCCAGCTCAACCGAAGCCCTCTGGCCTCCCCTGAGCGCACCGCCCTCATCCTCGCCAACGACCAGTGCGGCGTCACAGCCACCCAACGCCGGGCTTCAATCGTAGTCCGCAATGAGGGTACAGGACGGCTTACAGCAACAGCACAGATTCTCACCAACGTAACTGGCACCGCAGGAGTTGGAGGCGCAGGCGGCCCGGGAGGAGGCGCACCCGGCGGAGGCATCGTCATCGTCCCCGGTGGAGGTATCGGAGGAGCAATCGGCCTCCCCATCGGAGTTCCCGTCGGTCAGGTCGGCCAGCCCGCTGCCAACACCGGTGTCGTTAATGCTTCACCAACAGTCCAAAACACCAACACCGCCGATGGCCCGGTGATCAACTTCGGCTACAACAGCACCAACCAAAGCCTCGGCAGCACAGCTCCCACCAACTTCCTCGTTCAATCAAACGAAGCCGTCAACATTCCTGCTTTGGTCAGAGTTTTCCAGAACAACCGTGACGCCGAAGCCAAAGGGGACATCATTCCCATCGAGCAAGGCATCTCAGTATCTGAAGGCCTGGTCGACATGGTTTACGATGCCAACCGCCGCAGAGTCTACATTGCCAATTCCGGTCTCAACCGGGTTGAGGTTTATGACGAACGAACCCGATCGATGCTAGCCCCAATCAGCGTTGGCCAACTGCCCCGCTCCCTGGCCCTCTCAAGCGACGGCAGCACCCTCTACGTAGCCAATTCGAGTTCGGAGTACATCAGCGTCATCGACCCGGGCACAAACCGCGTAATCAGCCGCCTCACCTTCCCTCCCCTTCCGGTACTCGCGAATGTGGCTTTGATTTACCCATCGCAAATCGCCGCCACCCAGAGAGGCCTGCTCGTGATTATGAACAACGGCTCACTCTGGACTTCAGTCGGCAACCAACTGATCCCCCGTACCAACTGGAACATCCTCGGAGCCAACAACCTGGCCGCTCCCCGCACCATGGCCGCGACTCCGAACGGCGAGTACGTCATCATGCAGAACGGCAACGGCGTGGTCTATCTATACGACGCAATCGCCGACGACATCGTCCAGTCTCGCCAGGTATTCACCGGCACCCAGCTGCAGGGCTACTATGGCCCAATCACAGCCGGCCCCCGCGGCTCCTACTATGTGGTTAACGGCACGGTACTGAACCAGTCGTTGACCCCAATCAGCGGAACAACAGCTCCGGGTCAAACCGCGACAGCCACGATCCCGGCAGTTGCCGCCATCGGAAATAATCAATTTGCCCGCTTCTCGATGCCAGTAAGAGCCAATGCCACAGCCGTAGTGACAGTACTGCCAGCCGTTGAGATCACCAACACCGATACCGGCCAGGCATTGCGCCGGCTGACCGCCCTCGAAGGCCCACTCGCCGCCGTACTTGGCACTCAACGTACCAACATCGACGGTCGCACCATGGTCGTCGATGCAGCTGCCACCAACGCCTATGTCATAACAACCAGCGGACTCAGCATCGTAAGCCTCGATGCAACCGTAGTCACCGATCGGCCGGCGCTCAGCAATGGAGGCACCGTTTCGCTCGGCAGCTACACAACGGATCTCCCGGCAGGTGGCATCGTTTCGATCTTTGGCCGCAACCTCGGCAACACGGTGGTTGCGAGTACAGCTCCGCTGCCAACCATTCTCGACGGCGTCTGCGTCACTCTCAACAACGCTCCACTCCCGCTCTTCTCCACATCGAGTGGCCAGATCAATGTGCAGATTCCTTTTGAGCGCACAGCCGGTGCTTATCCGCTGATCGTCCGTGACACCAACAAAAAGATTGCGAGCTTGCCTCAGACGATTCGGATCGTCCGAGCGGCCCCATCGGTTCTGGTCGATCCGGTCTCAAAACAGACTGCCATCTATGACGACAAAGGGCGCGCGATCACGCCTGACAACCCCACCACAAGAGACCGTCGCCTTGTCATCTACGCCCTCGGATTAGGGCCAACCAAAGGCACACGAGTAGCTGCCGGAGCTCTTTCCCCAACAACGGTTCCAGCCGAAACAGCTGACGTTGTGAAGGTGTTCTTTGGTGACAAGCGCTACAGCCAGGCCGAGATGATCGTTGAGTGGAGTGGCCTCGTTCCTGGATTTGTCGGCCTTTATCAGATCAACATCTACGTCCCTGGAGACCGCCTCCGGGGAGACAATCTTGACGTGACGATCCGAGTTGGTTCGATCGAAAATCGATTCATCGATGCCGTCAAGCCGACGGTGGCTGTCGAGTAGGGTCTTTCACTATGTATAATTCTGTTGTGCGATTTGTAATTTCTTCTTCAGTACTGGCAGGCGTTCTATTCCTTGCGGGTTGCGCCAAAGACATCAACAACAAGGAAGCCGTCAAAGAGGCGGTGATGAAACGCCTGACCACGGTTTCCGGCTTGAATATGTCAGGCATGGAAGTAGAAATCTCCAATGTCTCCTTTCAGGGCGACAAGGCCGATGCGCAAGTCGCATTCAAGGGCAAAGGCTCAGCCGAGGCCATGCTGAACATGAGCTACAAGCTGGAACGCAAGGGCGATGAATGGACGGTGAAGTCCAGCAGCGGCGGAATGGGCGGTGGCGGATCAAACCTGCCTCCTGGCCATCCACCCGCGGCTCCAGGTGGCGGTAATAAGTGAAGCGCGTCGCAGTTCTCGGGGGCGGACCTGCCGGAGCACATGCGGCAGAGAAACTAGCGGCGTCAGGTCTTGACACGATTTTGATTGACGAAAAGCTCGCCTGGGAAAAGCCCTGCGGCGGCGGCGTCACCTACAAAGCTTACGAGAAGTACCCCTTTCTCTTCGAGAATCAGACTCAGAAGAAGGTTGTCACCGAAACCTATCTCGGCGCTCACAAGTCTGGCTGCGTGAAGATGAACCTGAACCAGCCGATCCTGATTTTTTCGCGGCGTGAGTTCAATCAGATGCTGCTCGACCGGGCTGAAAAGGCCGGGGCTCAGATCGAGAAAGAGCGCGTGACAGCGATCGAAGAACGTGAAGCAGGCTGGACGCTCAAGACCAAGTCTGGCTCCATCGATGCCGACTACATGGTTGTCGCCACCGGGGCACGTAACCCACTTCGGGACTTCGGCACTCAATGGAAGGCCGAAGACACGATGGTCGCGCTCGGCTACTACATTCCTTCCAATCAGGAACACATCGACATTCAATTTCTCGACCGGCTGGAAGGCTACATCTGGGTCTTCCCTCGCAATGGTCACCTCTCGGCAGGGATCTGCGGACGGGGCGCTACGGCTCAAGAGCTGCGGCTTCGCCTGGAACGCTATCTCGACGAGAAAGGCATCAACTGGAAGCAGGGTCAGCTTTACGCTCACATGCTTCCGTCACTGTCCAGACCTAGCTGGAAGAGTAACCGTATGGCCGGCAAGCGATGGATGGCGGTTGGAGACTCTGCTGGCCTGGTCGATCCCATCACCGGGGAAGGCATCTACTACGCAATCCGTTCTGCCGATATCGCCAGCAGCGTGATCACCTCCTCGGGCTTTGATCCGGCTACTGCCGGGGGCGTCTATCGCGGCCGCATCGAAGACGACTTCCTTTTGGACCTTGAGTTCGGGGCAAGCTTCGCTCAGAAGCTTTACCTGGGCCGCTTCTTCTTCAAGAGCATCCCTTCCTGCATCGTCGACTACATGCATCGCTCACCGAAACTCTATGAGTTGATGCAGGACATCTTCTCTGGGACTCAGGACTACCTGAGCCTCCGCAACCGTCTCTTCCGCAACCTGAATGGCAGCGTGAATGAGACGATCGTCAACTTTATCTTCCAGCGCATCATCCCGGAGCCTCCGGTTGGCATGCGCGCTACAGCCCGTTAAGTACATGAATAAAACTCGATCCACCAGTCTGCTCGAAAGAGCACGCAAAGTAATTCCTGGCGGGGTGAACTCGCCTGTCCGAGCCTTCCGCAGTGTCGGTGGGGGCCCTCTGTTCATAAAACGGGGTGAAGGCTGCCGGATGATCGATGAGGACGATAACTCGTTTATCGATTATGTCGGCAGTTGGGGTCCGCTGATTCTTGGGCATAAGCCGAAGTGCGTGATCGATGCCATCAATGCCGTCCTCGAGATTGGGACGAGCTTCGGAGCGCCGACCGAGCGGGAGATTGTTCTTGCCGAGGCGATCCGCGATGCGGTGCCTTCGATGGAGATGGTGCGGTTGGTGAACAGCGGCACCGAAGCTGCGATGAGTGCGCTTCGTGTGGCTCGTGGCTTTACGGGGCGCGATCTCTGTATCAAGTTTGAAGGCTGCTACCACGGCCACGTAGACTCGCTGCTGGTGAAGGCAGGGTCTGGGCTTGCGACGCTCGGACTGAGCGACAGCGCGGGGGTTCCTGCGGCGTTTGCGGCTACTACGATTTCAGTTCCGTTCAACAACCTTGCGGCAGTGGAAGAAGCCTTTGCCAAGCATCCGGGCAAGATTGCCAGCGTGATGGTGGAGCCAGTGGCGGGCAACATGGGTTGCGTGCCTCCTGCACCGGGCTTTCTCGAAGGCTTGCGCAAGCTTTGCACGGACAACGGCACCTTGCTGATCTTTGATGAAGTGATGTGTGGGTTCCGGGTGGCCTTTGGCGGCGCTCAGGCTCGCTACGGAGTAAAGCCGGACATGACTGCCTTTGGCAAGATCATCGGCGGCGGGCTTCCGATTGCAGCTTACGGTGGCGCGGCAGAGGTGATGAACTATGTGGCCCCGGTTGGCCCGATCTACCAGGCTGGAACCCTGTCAGGGAATCCGCTAGCGGTGTCGGCTGGGCTTGCGATGGTGAAGTACCTCAAGGAACATCCTGAGGTCTATACGACGCTTGAGGCACGAACGGCAGCACTGTGTTCAGACGAGCTGCCTGGAGTGACAGTGAACCGAGTTGGATCGATGTTCACGTTCTTCTTTACTACCGAGCCGGTGTTTGACTATGAGTCGGCGAAGAAGGCGGATACGGCCCGCTTTGCCAAGTTCTTCAACCACATGCTCGAGCGCGGCATCTACCTTGCTCCTTCGCAGTTCGAGGCGGGCTTTGTAGGTATGGCCCACCTCGATAGCGACATTGATGAGACTCGCGCTGCGGCTCGTCAGTTCTTCGAAGCCGAGTAGACCAGCTTGCCACCGAGATAGGTGGACGTGATCTTGGTCGTCAACACTTCTTTGGGGGCGATCTTCATGATGTCCTTCTCCAGGATCAGGAAGTCGGCCAGCTTGCCAACCGTGATGGAACCCTTCTGCTTCTCTTCAAAGGCCGCATAGGCCGGGGTGAGGGTGAAGCTTTCGAGGGACTCTTCGCGGGTCAATCTCTGGTCTGGCTGCCAGCCGCCTTCGGGGTAGCCGGTGTGGTCCTGACGGGTAAAGGTAGCGTAGAAGCCGTAGAGGGGGTTGGGGTCTTCGACGGGGAAGTCGCTGCCGTTGGCCAGGGGGATCCCCATCTTCAAGTAGCGGCGCCAAGCGTAGGCACCTGCGATGCGGTCTGGCCCGAGACGCTTCTCGGCCCAGCGCATGTCGCTAGTGGCGTGGGTGGCTTGCATGGACGCAACGATGTTGTAGTCCTGGAAAAGTTTGAAGTCGGGGAGTGCGACTACCTGGGAGTGTTCGACGCGGAAGCGGCGGTCGTTCTTGCCTTTGAGCACCTGGGCGAAAGCGTTGAGGACGATGCTATTGGCTTTGTCCCCGATGGCGTGGGTGCAGACCTGGAAGTTTTTAGCAGCTACTTCTTTGATCTGGTCTTCGAGGGTTTCCTTTGTTGTGACCATCAGGCCATGTATAGACTTGTCGTCGGAGTAGGGTTGCCAGAGAGCTGCACCGCGTGAGCCGAGGGCACCGTCGGCGTAGAGCTTGACGCTGCGGACGGTGAGGTGCGAGCCGGTCTCGGGGCCTGACTTTGAGTATTCCTGCCAGAGCTCGCCGGTGCCGCCGATCATGGCGTAGACGCGGACGGGGAGGGCGTTTTCTTTGATGAGTTCGCGGTAGGCGTCGCGCTCCTGCAGGCTGATGCCGGCATCATGGACTCCGGTGAGGCCGAGCTTTGCGGCAGCATCGCCAGCAAGCTTGAGGCGGCGCTTGACCTGATCGTAGGTGAGAGCGGGGATCTTGCGGGTGACGAGGCCCTGAGCGCGATCGATCAGAACGCCGGTGGGGTTACCGGAGGCGTCGCGGATGATCTGGCCGCCGGGAGGATCCTGGGTTTCTTTGGTGACACCGGCGATTTCGAGAGCCTTACGATTGGCCCAGCCGGCGTGGCCGTCGACGCGGGTGAGGTAGACGGGACGGTCGTTGACGACCTTGCTGATGTCGTCGGCGTTGGGGAATTCCCCGCCCCAGTTGGTTTGATCCCAATTGCGGCCGCGGACCCATTCGCCAGCGGGCAGCTTGTCGGCGGCGCGCTTGACGATCTGAGCTACTTCTTCGCGGGTCTTGGTGAAGCGCATGTCGAAGGTTTCGAGCATATCGCCGAGGCTGCGCATGTGGACGTGAGCATCGATGAGGCCCGGGATGACGGCGGCGCCTTTCGCGTCGATCCGTTGGGTCTTGGGACCGATGTGTTTCTTCATGTCTCCGCCGACGGCGATGAACTTACCATCTTTGATGGCGAGACTGTTGGCGCTGGGCTTCGTCTTATCTACTGTGTAGACGGTTGCATTTTCAACTACGAGGTCCGCTACTTGACCGAAGGCGGATAATCCAATCAGGACTAAAATAAGAAACATGGAACACAGTATGCCACAGGCCCAGTGGAAGAATTGGCTCGTTTGGGGATCGGCGATCGCGGTTGCGGCGTTGTTTTTGTTGGCGGGCGGATGGAAGATGTCTGACCCGATTGGGGCGGGAGCGAAGCTGGCTCAGGCGAAGGTGCCGGGATTCTTAAGTGAATTCGGAGCGGTGAGTTTTGGCATTGCCGAGGTGTTTGCGGCGATTCTCATTTTGACTCCGCGCTATCGCAAGCTGGGGGCCTGGCTGATCGGGTTGATGCTGGTGGCTTTCATGGCCTGGATCGGTTACTACTATCAGGCTTTGCAGGGCGAGGAGTGCAGTTGCTTCCCCTGGATCGAGCGGGCGGTCGGGCCGGGTTTCTTTGTGGGCGACGGGTTGATGCTGGCTTGCGCCATTGGAGCAGGCTGGTGGGCGAAGTGGAATACGGACTGGAAGAAGCCGGCGATATTGCTGGGTGTGCTTGTTGTGATGGGTGTTGGCAATTACGGTTATGCACTGAGCAAGCAGACTGGCGCGGTGCCGCCGGAGAGTGTGCAACTGGTGGACGGATCGACTCATAATTTGCGGACGGGACGGCAGTTGATCTACTTCTTTGACCCGCAGTGCATGCATTGCTTTCATGCGGCGCAGGCCATGTCGAAGATGACTTTTGTGGGGACACAGGTGCTTGCGATCCCGACTGAGGTGAAGCAGTTTGCGGGACAGTTCCTGAAAGATACGGGCTTTCAGGCGAAGGTATCGAACGATACGGACAAGTTGAAGAAGGTGTTTCCGTTTGGAGACCCACCGTTTTTGGTGCTTGTTGAGAACGGACGACAGAAGGCGGCGATCAACAAGTTTGACGAGCCGGCGTTTCAGAATGAGCTGGTGGCCTCAGGGTTCGCTACAGTAAATAAATGAGCAGTTCTAGCACCGCAGCACCTTCTTTGTCGAAGCTGCAGAAGATCCAAGAATTAGAGAGCAATTACCTCCTTCAGAACTACGGCCGCTATCCGTTGGCGCTGGATCGTGGCAAGGGCGTTTACATGTACGACGTCGATGGCAACAAGTATCTGGATCTGTTGTCCGGCATCGGGGTGAATTCACTGGGGCACAACCATCCGCGTATCAGCAAGGTGATCCGCGATCAGAGTGCGAAGCTGCTGCATACGTCGAATCTTTACTACCACGAGTTTCAGGGCAAGCTGGCGAAGAAGCTGGTTGAGGTGAGCGGTATGGACCGCGCGTTCTTCTGCAATTCGGGAACGGAAGCAGTTGAAGGGTCGCTCAAGATTGCCAGGTCTCACGGGCACAAGATCAGCCCTGAGAAGTGCGAGATTATCTCACTTGAGAATTCATTCCACGGGCGGACTTTTGGGGCTCTGAGCGTGACCGGGCAGCCAAAGTACCGGGCTGATTTTGAGCCATTGTTGCCGGGTGTGAAGTTTATCGAGCGCAACGATGAGGCGGCGCTGGAAGCGGCTTTCAGTGAGCGGACGGCCGGGATCATTTTTGAAGGGATTCAGGGCGAGGGCGGCATTCTGCCTGTTTCTGAGAGTTTCTTTGCGAAGGCGCGTGCGCTTTGCGATCAGCATAATGCTTTGCTGATTCATGACGGGATCCCGTGTGGCGTCGGGCGGCCTGGCAAGTATTTCTCTTACCAGCTCTTGAGCCAGCCGATTTTGCCGGACGTGATTGCGTTTGCCAAGCCGATCTCGTGCGGTTTGCCGATGGGTGGCATTTTGATGTCGCAGAAGGCGGCTGATGCGCTTGGGACAGGCATGCACGGGACTACGTTTGGCGGCGGCCCGCTGGTTTGCCGGGTGGCGCTAGAGTTCTTCGATATTCTCGACGATTTGTTGCCACAGATGGTTCGGGTGGGTGAGTACTTCCGTGAGGAACTGCGTGGCTTGCAGACCAAGCATGGCTTCATTAAGGAAGTTCGCGGTGCTGGCTTGATGATCGGCGTCGAGTTGGACATCGTGGGCAAGCAGATGGTGAACGATGGGTTCGAGAACGGCCTGTTATTCAACTGCACGCATGAGACGGTGTTGCGCTTCCTGCCGGCCTACATCCTGAAGGAAAAGCACGTCGATAAGGCGATCAAGGGTCTGAAAAAGATCTTCAGCAAATACTAGAGTCTTTTGCCGGGCACAGCAAATTGTGCTGCTGGATTCCGCACATATCTATTAGAGCCGCAATCGCGGCCGTGTAGAGAAGTGAGGAGAGCAATGGCGAGAGGACTAATAAGCCAGGACACAAGGTTGTACTGGAATGTGGATGCGCATGTCGGGCCGGGATGTCCGAACAAGGTTGACGACGTGCAACTCGTTCAGTTCGGCTACTGGTGCATGGGGAATAATCCCAAAACACCCATCAGCGCGGCGGATCGGGCACTTTTTGCGGCCATCGTTCCTGGAGCGCCCTACTCTGGATTGGCTAGTGACGCGCTCACCATTGCGATCAAGCGCCATCAGCAGATCCGAGGCGGGACGCAGGATGGCAAGGTAAGCCCCATGCAGGCGAACCAAGGCTACAACTGGATCATCACGGCGCTCAGCAACAATATGAGCAATTACCTGCCCTCGATGTGGCCACAGATTGACAAGCACACGAAATGTCCACCGGCGCTGAAGGCGGCGATTTTGAAGTGTTTTGCTCCGCACCCCGGATAAATCGGAGGTCTGGAATCGAATAGGTTACAATAGAAAAGTTGATAGTCGGGGCGTAGCGCAGCCTGGTAGCGCACCTGCCTTGGGCGCAGGGGGTCGCGAGTTCGAATCCCGCCGCCCCGACCATTTCCTTCCACTTCTTCCCCTTCGTTTTACCTGATACGGGTGTCGGAGTGTGTCTATTTTTCAATTTTCAAAGAGCTTGCGGCTGTTGGGCCTTGTTTGTGAGCGATTGTTAAGCGGCTAGCTTCGATTCGCGGTGTTTGTCCACGATTTCGCGGGCTTCTGGCAGAAGGGCCATGAGCTTCAGGGTGAGAATACCTGCGGTTGTTTTGGAGAGGTCGGTTTTGCGGACCTCAAACATGGGGAAGGTTGCGGGGATGTCGAGGGTTTTATCCAAGAGATAGAGCTCTGTGTGGATGTCCATAGCAAGGATGCGGTCTCGCTGGAGTTTGGCGAGTTCTTTGAGTGCTTTGTCGGCGCGGCGCTCCTGGGCGGCACCGAGTTTGAGGATGCGCTCCATTTGGTTGAAGAGGATTTCGTTATTGGGTTCGTTTGACCAGCGGTCTTGGGCGTCGATTTCCAGTTGGCGGGCACGGTCTGCCTGGAAGAGAGCGAAGGCGTAACGCTCGAAGGCCTGGAGCTCGAGTTCGCCTTCGGGGAGGCATTGTTTGAGGAGTTTGGCTTTTAGTTGATCGTATTGGCTTCGTTCGTGCGGATTGTTTTCGAAGATGGTGGTGGGGTTGGCCTGGAGGCCGTGAC
>CANGVB010000071.1 GCA_947456995.1 Bryobacteraceae bacterium
ATCGCAAATAACATTGGCAAGGTTGAAAACGGCAAGCTCATCACCACCGTCAAAGGCGTCCCCACCGGCGGCCCCTACCGCTTCGAACTCAAGACCGGCCGCATGGGCTCCGCCGCAGCCGCCCGCTCCAACATTCTCGTCGGCGACATCTGGCTCCTCGCCGGTCAATCCAACATGGAAGGCGTCGGCGATCTGATCGACGTAGAAAAGCCCTCCGACAAAGTAAACTCCTTCAACCAGTCCGACGAATGGGTCGCTGCCAAAGAACCCCTCCACGAACTCCCCTCCGCGACAGACCGCGTCCACTGGCGCAAGAACGCCGCCGGCGTCATCGAGCGCCTCACCGGCGAAGAACTCGAGAAATTCCGCACCAACCGTAAGAAAGGCGCAGGCCTCGGCCTCCCCTTCGCCATCGAATACGAAAAGCGCACCGGCATCCCAGTCGGCCTCTTCCCCTGCGCCCACGGCGGCACCTCCATGGCCCAGTGGTCACCCGATCTCAAAGACAAAGGCGGCGATTCCCTCTACGGCGCAACCATCCGCCGCGCCGCTCTCGTAGGCCCGATCAAAGGCATCCTCTGGTATCAAGGCGAATCCGATGCCAACCCCACCGTCGGCCCCATCTTCCAGGAGAAGTTCGAACAGATGGTTGCCGCCTTCCGCAAAGATCTCAACCAGCCCGACCTCGCCTTCCACTATGTCCAGATCGGCCGCCACGTCAACAACACCAACGTCCAACCCTGGAATCTTGTACAAGAAGCCCAGCGTCTCGCCGAAGCCCGCCTCGGCAACTCAGTAATGTTCTCGAGCATAGATAGCGATCTCGACGACGGCATCCACGTCTCAACGCAGGACCATAAGCGCCTCGGCCGCGCCATGGCTGCCGTAGCCGCAGGCAAAGCCAAAAAGGGTCCCCACTTCGATTCGATCGCAATCGAAGGCCAAACCATCCGCGTCAAGTTCTCTGAGGTAAACGGCAAACTCGTCAGCGCCGGTCGCATCGGCGGCTTCACCGTCCACACCCCGCAAGGCGACCTGCTTCCTCTGATCTACAAAGCAAGCTTCGACCCAAAAGACCCCTCAAGCGTCCTCCTCCACTTCCAGGGCAAACTCCCCGAAGGCGCACAACTCATGTACGGACACGGCAAAGACCCCTACGCCAACCTCCGCGACGAACTAGGGGCTGGCGCACCCGTCTTCGGGCCGCTCCCCATCGCAAAGTAACCTTTCCGATTCTTGCTAGTCTAAGAGAACACGTGAAAAATTTTGTAATCGCCCTCGCTCTCGGCGCAATTGTTGCGTTTGCACAAGCCGACAAAGTTGTCGCCTCCATCAACGGCAAACCCGTTACGGCCAAAGACCTCGAAGAATTCTCCAAGGGTCTCCCTGCCCAGTTCCAGCAGTTCTACCAGCAGGACAAAGAAGGCTTCCTCAAGCAGTACGCTGTCCTGATGAAGTTCTCCAAGCTCGCTGAAGAAGCCAAGGTAGACCAGGCCGCCCCCTACAAGCAGCGCCTCGAATTCACCCGCCTGCAGATCCTCTCACAAGCCTACGTCGAAGACTACCGCAACAAGATCGTAGTCGCCGACCCTGAGCTCGCCGCCTTCTACGACAAGAACAAAGACAACTACACCCAGGCCAAGCTCCAGGTGATCCTCGTCAACTACTCAGCCACTCCCGCCAAAGAAGGCGAAAAGCCCAAGCTCGCCGAAGCCGACGCTCAGAAAAAGGCCGAAGGCCTCGTCAAGCAAATCCGCGGCGGCGCAGACTTCAAGAAGATCGTAGCTGAATCCTCAGACGACGCAGCCTCCAAAGCCAAGGGCGGCGACTTCGGCACCATCCGCCGCAGCGACCAGATCCCCGACGAACTCAAGAAGGCCATCTTCGCCCTCAAGTCCGGCGAAGTCAGCGACCCCGTCAAGCAGCCCAACGGCTTCTACATCTTCAAGGTCGCCGAATACACCGCTCAGCCCATGGAAGAAGTAAAGCCCATGCTCACCAGCCAGCTCCGCGATCAGAAATTTCAAGAATGGCTCAAAACAACTCAGGACACAGCCGACGCCAAAGTCGAGGATCCAGCATTCTTCGGCAAGGCCCCGGCAGCACCAGCCCCCAAGCCCTAACCATCTCCTTCGAGCGACACCTCCGGGCACACCGGGGCAAGCTTGAAACCGGTCCCGGCCCGGGTAACGAAGTCTTCGCGGCGAGTTTTCTCACTCGCCGCGAAATCATTTTCGATACAGACCTTCTTGCCCACGCCCCAGACTTTGTCTCCATCGTCGCCCACGAAATCTATCACTTCGTCTGGCGACGATTGCCAAACGCAGAACGCAAGGCCTGGACAGCCCTCCTCGCCACAGCGAAGCGTCCTACCCACACCGGCCTCTCCTCCAGCATTCGCTTCGTTCCCGGCGCACCCCAGCAATCCAAAGACTACATCTGCGAGGCTTTCTGCGACACAGCCGCCGCCCTTACCAACCCAAACCAGAAGATTTCTTCGCAACGCCGCCGTTACTTTTCCCGTCTTTACGACAAGAGAAGGTTGCCGGTATAAACTAAGCTCAGGAGCTCCGTCATGAAATTCGCATCAGCAACCACCATCCTCGCCCTCTCTCTCGGGCTCATCTCGTGCTCCACAGAATCCAAGGCCGATGCAGCCAGCGTCCGCCCCACCAAAGAACGTAAGAAGGCCCCTGAGTTCAAACTCAAGGACGCCGACGGCAAAGTGGTCTCCCTCGCCGAATACAAAGGCAAAGCCGTCCTCCTCAACTTCTGGGCCACCTGGTGCGGACCCTGCAAAGTGGAGATCCCCTGGTTCGTAGAATTTGAACAGAAGTTCAAAGACAAAGGCTTCGCCGTCCTCGGCGTCGCTATGGATGAAGAAGGCTGGGAAGTCATCAAGCCCTACATCACCGACAAGAAGGTCAACTACCGCATCCTTGCCGGCGACGATTCCACCGCTCAGCTTTACGGCGGCGTAGACTCCCTCCCCACCACCTTCCTGATTGATAAGAACGGTATGATCGCTGGCGTCCACGTCGGCCTCGTTTCAAAGAGTGAATATGAAAAAGACATCCTTGCTCTGCTCGGCACTCCTGCTGGCAAGTAGCTGCTTCGCACAGTCCATCAACGCACTAACAGTCGACCCGCCACAGAAGGTTCTCATCGAACGTGGCAAGAGCGTCAGCTTCAAAATTCACGCCAAGATCGCCCCCGGCTATCACGTCAATTCCAACAAGCCGAACGAAGACTATCTCATCCCCTTGCGCATGACTCTCGCCGCCGAACCACTCGTTCTTGAGATCCTCAAGTACCCCGCCGGCCACGACGAAAAGTACACCTTCTCCGAGAAGCCCCTCAACGTCCTCACCGGTGATTTCGACATCCTCGTAACCATCAAGGCCCCGGAAAAGATCGAGCCTCAGATGCACGTCCTCTTAGGCAAACTCCGCTACCAGGCCTGCAGCGACAAAGCCTGCCTCACCCCCAAGACCCTCGAAGTCCGCGTCACCGCCGACGTCCGGTAAAATGCGGAGGCTCGCGATTCGCCCCGGCGGCATTGGCGATTCCATCCTCGGCTTCCCCGCGCTCGAACATCTCGCAAAAGACTCCACCCTCGAAGTCTGGGCCCGCGCCGAAGTCCTGCCTCTAATCCACTTCGCCACCACCAACACCATCGAAGGCACCGGCCTCGGCCTCCTCGGCATCGAGCCGCCAAGCCCCCAGCTCACCGCTCGCCTCCAGCAATTCGACGAGATCTACACCTGGTACGGCACAGCACGAGACGACTTCCGAGACGCCCTCAATGCCCTGCATCCAAACGTAAAGTTCTTCGCCGCCCTCCCCACAGACGATTCCACCCACGCCGCAGACTTCTTCGCCACCCAGGTCGGCGCCCCCCTCCCAGCCACTCCGCAACTAAAGATCAAGCCCGCCAGCAACCGCCTCATCTGGATCCACCCCTTCAGCGGCTCCGCCAAAAAGAACTGGCACCTCGAAAACTTCCAACTCCTCCAGCGATGGCTCGAAACCACGGGCCGCTCCGTCCAATTCGTAGTAGCCCCCCACCAGCGCATCCCCGGCGCAAAAGTAGTCGAAGACTTGAAGGAGCTAGCCGCCCACCTCGCCGGCGCGAGCCTCTACATCGGCAACGACACCGGCATCACCCACCTCGCCGCAGCCGCAGGAGCCAACACTCTGGCCCTCTTCGGCCCCACCAACCCCACTGTCTGGTCCCCACGAGGCAATCGGGTACGCATCCTCCACTCAGAAGATCTCGACGGCCTAAGCGTCGAGCGAGTCCTCGATGCAGCCCTAGCCCAAACCGGCTTTGAGCAAGGCAGCGCGTAGTTCCGCCACCCTTTTGCGAATCGTCTCAGCCCCCTTGGCTTGCGCAACAGGCAAAGCCCAGCTCCGCTGCTTACCCGGCGTCAACTTCTCCCAGGCCGCCCGAAACTCGGCATCTCCTTCAAGCGCCAATCTCAACCCCTCAGGCAGATCCACAGCCGCCTGATCATCGACATTAAAGCGCACATTCACCCAGTCGCCAACCCCACACTCAGCCTTCTTCAAAAACTCCTTCGACAGCTTCAAATACCACGTCCCACCCACCGGCTGCCAGGCCCCGCTAAACGCAAACTCCCCAATCTCCCCCCGTACACGCAACCGCGGATTCTCTTTGAGTGGCAACTCCGCCGCCACCTCCTTAGGCAGATACACAACAGAATAAGTCCACGGTCCCAGCGTATAAGCCGCCACCTTGCCTACAAACTCATAAGCAAACCGGCTCACCGCAAGCCCGCCTCAATCAGCACTACCCCCAACTCCCGCGAATCCCCAGGCACCGCAAACACCGCATCACACTCCACTGTCAGCACGCCCTGTTCCACCCCAGTCTTCACACCCTTAGCACTCACCGTATAAAGCCCATCCTTCGCAATCGCCAGCTCCGCCACCCGCACTCCATTCCACTCCAACCAAACCTTCCGAGCCTTCGCGATCGCCGGCACATACACCGTCGCGCTAACCTCATTCACCTCCTGCTTCGGCTGCAGGATCAACCGTGCCTGTCTTGCCATCCATCGACTCTTGCCATCTTCCAACTGATAAGTCCCGCTCAGGATATGCTGCTCTGCCTCCGGCGCACCCATCGGCACAAAGCTCAACGTCGGCTTCCGCTCGATCACCCGCTCCAGCCGCACCCGGTCCACCGCAGCACCTCGAATATCAAACGGCAACACGCCCGCCCCGGCATCTGAATAACCACTCCTGGCCCCAAGTCCAATCAACCGCAACGGCAAGGTTGTCACGATGTCCAGCTTGGCCACCTCCACCAATTGCCCACCACCCACAGTCAGCGGCAACGGGAAGCCCAGCTCACTAGTCAGCACCATATCCCCCGGCCTCACCGCCTGCCCACGCTCCAGCGGCAACGCACCAATGGCCTCAGCATAATAACGAGCAAATTCTCCATTCACCCAAACCCGGCTCCCGGCAATCTCCGCCCGATGAGCACCTACAAAGCTGCGATATCCATCCCAGTGTTGGTAGTTAGTAAATGCCAGCGCCAACCCCAAAATCAAATTGCAGGCAAAGCCCGCATACAGCCACACCGGCCGATCCTCCAGCTTCGACACCACCATCAACACAACCGGAGCCGCCATCGGCAACAGATACCGCGCAGACCCCGCAAAGAACAACACAAGTGACGCCGCAAAGAACACATGCGGCCACCAGCCATACTTCCGCGACTCCTGCGTCAGCAACCCAATCGACGCCACCACGCCCACCAGATACAGCGGATTCCATTCAAAGAAAGCCCACAACAAACCCACCAGCAACCACTTCGATCCAAACGCGAGTATCGGCAACAGAGGAAACACCATCCACCCCAGATGCCCCATCAACGCCTTCGCATTGCGCACCTTCAGCGCAACTTGCTGTAAGCCATACTCTTTGAAATACCCGGCCGTCACAGCCAGCGGCGGCGCTTTCCCGCCCGTCGATTCCATCACCTGATACACAACCAAAACAAGCGCCGGCGTAAGCGCAACAAGATAAGCCACCCACCAAACCGGCCGCTTCCGCCCGATCATAAACCACAAGATCGGAATCACCACCACACTCTGATAAGCAGCCAACCCGGCCAGCCCCAGGGGCAGGGAAGCCACCATCAGCCAACCAAAACTCCCGCGCTCCAGCGCCTCCACAAACACAGCCATCCCCAACATCCAAAACGCTAGAAAAGGCAAATCGCTCTCAAACGAATTCCCGTTCACCACAAATGCCGGCACCACACAAAACAGCAAAGTTGCCACCAGCGGCAACCCGCAAAACCGTCGCGCCAGAAAGTACATCCCCAAAGCCGCCATCAGGCTGAACAGCCCATAAACCGCATGAAAAGGCACTTCCCGCACCTCCCCAAACGCAGCCAGCAAACCCGCCAGCACAAATGCATTCAAAGGCGGATGCGGATGCCCCGACATCGACACCAGCTTCCCGTGAAACAGATACGAAGCCTGATGCGGATGCAACGGATTGGTCTGCGCATACTGCGCTCCAGCCAGGTAATAAATGTCATCGCCCTGGATGGGCTGCGTGAGAAAGGCCACACGCATAGCCACCACCAGGGCGATGATAATCAGCAGGTCGCGAAGCACTTTAGGCGCCGACGTATTTGGTGTAGTCCGCAGCGCTCATCATGCCTTCGCTCTTCAGTTCAGCCAGATCCTTCAGCTTCACCTTGATCAGCCAGGCATCCCCATGCGGGTCAGAATTCAGCTTCTCGGGAGCCGAGGTCAGCGAATCGTTTACCTCGATCACCTCGCCGCTCACCGGGCTGTAGATATCACTAACAGCCTTAACGCTCTCAACACTTCCAAACGTGGAATGTTGTCCCACCATCGACCCAATCTTGGGCAGATCGACATAGACAATATCGCCGAGTTCGCTCTGGGCATGATGTGTAATACCGATCGTGCCGGTATCGCCATCAACGGCAACCCATTCATGTTCTTTGGTGTAAGTATAATTTTCTGGATACATGCTTTATTTCGCTCGCTTGTAGAAGGGGGTAGGGACGGTTTCGGCTTCAACACCGGCGCCGCGAATCACAACTTTGATCTTGGTGCCAGGCACCGCCAGCTCACTTGGCAGATAACACAAGCCAATATTCTTGTTCAGTGTCGGCGCAGGTCCTCCGCTGGTCACCCAGCCCACCTTCTCACCGTTCACTTCAATCTCATAACCATCGCGGCCAATGCCGCGCTCACGCATTTCAAAGCCAACCAGCTTCCGCTTCAGCCCGCCAGCCTTCTGCTCGGCCAGCGCTGTCTTGCCCACAAAGTCAGCCTTGTCCATCTTCACAATCCATGCAAGGCCTGCCTCAAGTGGCGAGATCGAAGCATCGATTTCATGCCCATAAAGAGCCATCTTCGCCTCAAGCCGCAATGTATTTCGGGCCCCAAGACCACAAGCCAGAATCCCAAACTCCGCACCCGCCTCCAGAATCGCTTCCCAAACACTCACGGCCGCATCCGGCGAAACATAGATCTCAAACCCATCCTCACCCGTATAACCGGTCCGCGCAATCCGCGCCTCAACCCCGGCAAACTCACCATCCACAAACCAGTAATACTGAATCGGAGCAAGCACGCTAGAAGTCAGCTTTTGGCAAACCTCAAGCGCCTTCGGCCCCTGCACGGCAATCTGCGCATACCTGGCCCCGGCATTCTCAACCGTCGCCTGAAACTTGTTGTGCGCAACAATATGTTCAAAGTCCTTATCCTGATTCGACGCATTTACACAGATAAAGTACTCATCGTCGCTCACCTTATGCACCAGGATGTCGTCTACAAATCCGCCATGTTCATAAAGTAACCCGCTGTAATGCACCTGCCCCACAGCCAACTTACTCGCATCGTTCGACGAAACCCAGTTCACAAGCTCCAGAGCCTGTGGCCCCCGCACCACAATCTCACCCATATGGCTAACATCAAACACACCCACGCCCGTGCGCACAGCCTTGTGCTCATCGAGAATGCCACGGTACTGCACGGGCATGTCCCAACCGCCAAAATCTACCATCTTGGCGCCCATCTGGCGGTGCACTGCGTTCAGTGGCGTCACTTTTAATGTCTGAGTTTCGCTCATTCGTTTCCCCAATCTAGCAAACTTGTAGCATGTCGCTAGCGCCAATTTTTGACACACCCTACTATGCCGTTATCTTCGCCTCCACCCAAACTGCCTCGCTCGAAGGCTACGGCGAGACGGCAGACAAGATGGAAGCACTCGCCCAACTCCAGCCCGGATACCTCGGCATAGACTCTGCCCGCAGCGCCATCGGCATCACCGTCTCCTACTGGCGCACCCTCGAAGACATCAAAGCCTGGCGAGCCAATCTCGATCACACCGCCGCCCGCAACCAGGGCCGCAGCCAGTGGTACCAACAATTCACCGTCCGCATCGCAAAAGTCGAACACAACTACGACTTCCATTTGCCATAATAAAAGTTCGCAGACGGGAGAGACTGTACAGTATTTAATTTGACTGTGCAGCGCCGAAGGAGCAACCGCCCCGGAAACTCTCAGGCAAAAGGACCGTCGCGTGATGGAACTCTGGAAAGAGGCCTGTGGCACTGCCGCAGACCCGCCGACGGGATAACACTCTCAGGCAGCAACGACAGATGGGGCGCTAAACCTTGAGGAGGGTAGCGCACATGCGTCAAAACACTGCTGCAACAACATTCGAGAGAAGACACATCGGTCCGTCCCCACGCGAGATCGATGCGATGCTCGCCACCGTCAACGCCGATTCCATCGAAACCCTGATCGCCGAAACAGTCCCCGGCTCGATCCGCCAAAAGGACGCACTCAGCTTCGGCCAACCCCTAAGCGAAGTCGCCGCAATCGCCCGCATGCGCGAAATCGCGAGCAAAAACGAAGTCTTCACTTCCCTCATTGGCACCGGCTATCACGGCACACTCCTGCCCTTCGTCATCCAGCGCAACATCCTCGAAAACCCCGCCTGGTACACCGCCTACACGCCCTACCAGCCCGAGATCAGCCAGGGCCGCCTCGAAGCCCTGCTCAACTACCAGACGATGATCTGCGACCTTACCGGCCTTGACGTCTCAAACGCTTCGCTCCTCGATGAAGCCACCGCCGCCGCCGAAGCCATGACCCTCGCCCAGCGCGTCACCAAGGTCAAGTCCACTTGCTTTTTTGTCGACAGCGAAGTCCACCCCCAAACTCTCGCCCTCATCCAGACCCGCGCTGAAGCCCTCGGCTGGACCGTCCTCTCCGGCAACCCCCACACCGACCTCGCAGCCGCCGACGTCTTCGGAGCCATCTTCCAATACCCCGGCACTCATGGCGAAGTGACAGACTGGTCTGACACCATCGCGGCCCTCCATGCCAAAGGTGCCATCGCCGTAGTAGCCGCCGACCCTCTGGCCCTCACCATCCTCAAGAGCCCGGCAGAGATGGGCGCAGACATCGCCATCGGCTCAACCCAACGCTTCGGCGTACCCATGGGCTACGGTGGCCCCCACGCCGCCTATATGGCCGTCAAAGACGCATACAAGCGCTCCATGCCCGGCCGCCTCGTCGGTGTCTCGATCGACGCCAAAGGCCACTCCGCCTACCGCCTTGCTCTCCAAACTCGTGAGCAACACATCCGTCGCGAGAAGGCCACCTCCAACATCTGCACCGCCCAGGTCCTCCTCGCGGTCATCGCCTCGATGTACGCGGTTTATCACGGCCCCGAAGGCCTCCAGCACATCGCGAACACAGTAGCTACTAGCACTGCGATCCTCGCCGCCGGCCTCCGCCGCCTTGGCTTCAAGATCACGAACTCCACCTTCTTCGACACCCTAACCGTCGAAGTAGGAGACCAGCAGCAAGCCCTCATCGCAACAGCCAAACAGCACCGCATCAACTTCCGTGTCCTCCCCGGCAAGCTCGGCATCACTCTAGACGAAGCCACCACCCCCGAACTCATCGAGAAGATCTGGACAATCTTCGGTGGCACCCTCAAGTACAGCGACCTCGCAACCACCCACACCCTCCCCGCTCGCACCAGCGAAATCCTCCCCCACCCGGTCTTCCACCGTTACCGCAGCGAAACCGAAATCCTCCGCTACATGCGCAAGCTCTGCGATCGCGATCTCGCGCTTGACCGAGCGATGATCCCCCTCGGCTCCTGCACCATGAAGCTCAACGCCACCGCCGAGATGATGCCCGTCACCTGGCCCGAATTC
>CANGVB010000072.1 GCA_947456995.1 Bryobacteraceae bacterium
GAGGGCGATTTTTACAAAGCTCGAACAAAACCACCCTTGCTTGCGCCTACCCCCCCCGCTTCGTGGTCTCGCGGTCGCATACGCGCCCTCGAAACTTTCACGAAATGTTTACAAATTCGTGACGGCTCGGCATCAGCTGCGAGCTTTTCCAACCGCGTTGCGCCAGCCATCAAGCAAGACTCCCCGCTCTGCCGGGCGCATCGAGGGGTCAAAACGCTTCTCGATTCTCCAGAAGCCTTCCAGCTCAGAGGTCTCCTTAAAGTGCCCGATTCCCAGAGCAGCCAGATAGCAGGCACCCAGCGCCGTACTTTCAATATCCATCGGTCGTACCACCGGGCAACCCAGCAAATCGGCCTGGAATTGCATCAGAAAGTCATTTGCGGCCGCACCACCGTCCACCCGCAATTCCTTCAGCGCCTGCCCTGTATCGGCCTTCATCGCCTCAAACAAGTCATAGCTCTGATAAGCGATGCTCTCAAGCCCCGCGCGGATCACCTGGGCTCTGGAGCTCGATCGCGTCAACCCACAAATCAAACCGCGTGCGTCCGGGTCCCAATAGGGCGCCCCCATACCTGTGAAGGCAGGTACAAGATAAACTCCACCCGTATCCGGAGTGGTCGCCGCCAACTCGCCGGTCAAAGTCACATCACCAAACAGCCCCAGGTTGTCACGCAAAAACTGCATCGCTGCGCCCCCCACAAAGACGCTGCCTTCAAGCGCGTAACGAGGGTCGTCCGCACCGCAGGCCGCACGTGTCGCCAGCAGGCGATGGGCCGATACGGGCCTCTTTGAGCCCGTTTGCATCAAGGCAAAACAACCCGTGCCGTAGCTATTTTTCGTTACTCCAGGATGGAAGCAAGCCTGCCCAAACAGTGCTGCCTGCTGGTCGCCCGCAATTCCGGCAATCGGAATCTCAGCCCCAAACAACGCGCCCGAAGTGACACCCACCACTTCTTGCGAACCAACGATCTTCGGCATCATCGCCCGAGGAATCTCGAAAATTCGAAGCAACTCCTCATCCCATTCGCCTGTCTCCAGATTCATCAGCATCGTTCGAGATGCGTTGGTGGTATCGGTGACATGTACCTTGCCCTCGGTCAGCTTCCAGATCAGCCAGGTGTCGATCGTGCCAAAGAGCAGTTCACCATTGGCTGCCCGGGCTCGTCCATCGGGGGTCTGTTCGAGAAGCCAGCGCAGCTTCGAGCCAGAGAAGTACGCATCGATAACAAGCCCGGTGCGCGCTTCGATCATCTGCTTGTGTGGCCCTCGAGAAAGCTCCTCACAAAAAGAAGCAGTCCTGCGGCATTGCCATACGATTCCCGGGCCAACCGGTCTGCCTGTTGCTTTTTCCCAAACTACGGTTGTTTCGCGCTGATTGGTAATCCCAAGTGCAATGATTTCCTTGGGGTCTACCTTTGAGACGTCAAGGACGCGCCGGGTCGCTGCAAGCTGCGCTCCCCACACTACATCCGCGTCCACTTCCACCCAACCGTCGTGCGGATAGTTCAGGTTGAAACTGACTGATTCCATCGAGCGGCGCTGCGCCTGCTCATCATAAACGGCGGCGCGGGCGCTCGTCGTTCCTTCATCGAGTGCAAGTAGATAGGGCACTCTGGGATTCTATGCCATTAAGGGATCGGAAGGCGACGGCCAAAGCCACCCGTGGTAGTTTTTTTATTACTTACTGGCCCACTACCGTCACTGCTGCGCCTGTAATTATTGCTGCCCTGAAATTCTACTTCGTCCTCATTGAAGATTAAGGGCCTGTCCAGCAGCATCTCCACTGTCGAACCCTTAGCCAACACAACGTCTGGTCCTCGAGTCAGCAGCACACCCATCAATGCAACGGCCGCACCTGCACCAGCGCCTATGCCGAGGCCCATTCCAGTGCTTCCGCCCACCGCGCCACCTATGGCTCCCACTGTCGCGCCTGTGGTTGCTCCAACCCCAACTGTCTGCGCATCCCCACCCTTGTTCCCTTCGCCCTTGATCCGGCCCTCTTCACGATCAAAGCCCTGATTGTCCCGTCCATCAATCGAACCCAAACGCGACTTGAAATCGCGAGTCACTCCATTGGGAAGAATCAGCGTGTCGAAACGAACATAGAGTTCGCCTTTGCCCTTGATCTTGCCAGGTCTCTTCAAACTGGTAACTGTTCCGGCAACACTCGATCCTGGAGGGATCACTATCTTCCCGTTTACCATCAACGGAAAGAGAGTCTCAAGGTAAACTCGGTCACCCTCGATTGCGTGCTTCGTGCTCACGCTATTGAGCATCGTCAGCGGAATCCTCGTACCGGTCTCTACTGTAAAACTCTTCGCTACCGGCGCAGCTGGGTCCTGCGCCAACAGGCTCACGCCAACCAGAAAAATGAATGCACTGCGCATGACTCTCATCTTAGCCTCTATCGGTGTAACGCCGATGACAGTCACTGAGTTGCGATTTTCTTTGAATTTAGCCGCAAGTCACCCCCACTCCAGTTCCCCCCAACTCCAATTTCGATCCGCACATCCTCCCCCAAAGGCTTTGGCAGACGCACATTCGCCTGAAACAGTCCTGCGTAAAATGGTGTCGCCCCAACATAAAGCAGCGCTTCCGGCGGCAATTCCTCTCCATCTACGCGCACGCGATATTCCCGCGCTCGCAACACCTGCGCCGGCCTCGAAGGCGCCAATACCCAATTCTCAATCGCACCCACTGCCCCAAAGCCCGTCCCGTACACCACTACCACTTCATCTTCTTCCGCCGGCGACTCAGCGCTGATCACCCGGCCATCGGCATGTGTAGCCGCTGCAAATCCCGTGCTTAGACGAAAGAACTCCGGCGCCTCCGCCTCAATTCTCACTGTCACCGTGGGCCCGCCCACCAGATCGCGAAAAACACGTATCGTCCGGTCTCCGGGCAAAACATCTGCCGGGATCAGTGCATTGATCTGCTTCGGCGAAACAAAAAACAAAGGAATTCGCCGCCCTTGCAACTGCACATAAACCTCACCCCGTGGGGTTGCCGTCGGCAAGCTCTGATTCACGATTTCCTGCGGTGAGACCGCCCAGGTGATAAACGACAAATCAGTGCCATAAATCGAAAACACCGTGTTGGGTGCAAGCCGTCCAGCCCTGGTACTCGCTGTACTGGCAATGCTGCCCTGCGTGTATTCCGGTCGCAACAATAAAGATTGGGCGGTAACAGGTTGCCCCGCTACCGCCCCAAAGAATGCAATTAGGAAAATCGTCAGGTTGCTACTTTGCACTGATGATCTAGTGCAAAGCAGCAACAAAAATTCTCAGTTTCCGACTACGGTTGTCAGCGTTTGCGCTACCGCAACACCGTCAACTGTGATCGCCAGACGAACATCGCCAGCGGCAACATTCGGCACCACCACATTGAACTGGTACAGGCCAACCGCCCCAGGGGCAAGTCCTGCATAGCTCACCGTCGCCGGCGCATCGCCGAAACGAACGGTTGTATTGGCTAACACTGGTGTCCCACTGGCAACAGTCCCGGCAGGAACAGCCGGATTGGTGGCTCCAGCACCCACCAGATAGAGGGTGATCGTCTCACCAACTCTGGCCGGGCGGCTGGTTACCCCGGCGATTTCACCGGCTCGTGCCACAAAGGTTGTGTTGTCGCTAAGCAAAGCAACCGCCAATTGACGGCCGCCTACATTGAAATTGCCTGGAGCCAAAACGCCAGGAGCACGCGCCACACCCGTCATCGGGATGTTTGCGCTCGCGCCAGCTTCGTTGGTTACCACGACATTCAATGGGCCTGTACCAATTCCGTCCGGTACCTGCACGTTTACCTGTCCTGGGCTGACAAAGCGAACAAACGCATCTCTGCCGCCAACTGTGACCCCGACACCTTCCAGAGACTTGGGTGCATTCACCCCAGCGAAGTCCCAGGCTGCCCACTCGCGTGTGACGTTGGTCAGGTTCGCACCGAAGATTTCGATCCAGCTTCCAGGGGCAATATTTCGTCCGCCACCGAAGCCCTGCAGCGCTACGCCGCTTTCATTGCTTACCGTGGGACGTGCCAGTGCCGCTGCCTGAGAGATGCGCAGACTGGTTGTGAAAATCCGGTCTCCCCCATTCGTGGCTCCATTGTCAGCTGCATTGCCTGCTGCGTAGAAAACAACATCGCCGGTACCAGCCTCTGGCGGGGTCCATTCCACGCTGTAGGTAGCCAGTCCAGATGCGCCGTTGCGTGTCGAAGCAACCACATGCGTAGCAAACTCCCGATCGCTTCCGCAAGGTGCGTTGCTCGCAGGCGTCGTGTCGCAGTTCACCTGCACATTGTCGTTTGGAGCAAGTACTCCAGCCTTCAGGCTTTCGTCTCTGGTCTGGCGTGCGGTGAGCTGAAAGCCCCAGCGTGCTGCTTCCGGGTGAAAAACCTGTACCCGGACGGTTTGCTTTTTGCCCGGTGTATAGTTCACCGCGCTAATGCGAACGTATCCGCGTGGATCCGCATTTGCAGCGAATGTGCGATGGCATGCCGAACAATCGGTACCCCCGTCGATCGGAGCGCCGGTGCGCCGAATTGGCGAACCACCACTCCGAGCAAACATCAGGATTGGAAGCGCCGACAATACGGCGCTCCAGAATATCTTGTTGAACATCTTGGTTACTACCCCCATTTGCGAGTTTGTTAAAGACAAACTACAGCTAATTCGCCGTAGTTAGAAAGACCCCGGATTGCGTTCTTACGCCATCCACTTCCATCGTGATTTCCTGATCGCCCGCCTGTACATTGGGCATCACAATGTTGAAGTGGTACAGGCCTACGAAATTGGGGGACAAGCCCTTGAATTCCGCTACTGCTGCTGCAGAGCCGATCTGGACCCGGTAACTACTGCCCAAATCCGTGCTCTGTGTTACGATCGTGCCCGCCGCAACTGCCGGAGTAGTTGCGCCAAAGCCCACGCCATAAATCACTAGCCGGTCGCCCGGCCGCGGTGTCCGGAAGGTGACTCCGTTGATCAGCCCTACACGGCCCGCAAAGGTCCCATCGGCAAATTGCGCAACTACGTACTGACGCCCGCCCACGTTGAAACCAGGCGTCGCCAGGATTCCAGGTGAACGTCTCGCTCCTGTTACTGTAATCGGGTCGCTGCTGCCGCCTGCATTCCTCACTACAACCTGAATCGGGGCTTCAGCAATTCCGTCTGGCACCACAACGTTTACCTGTGTGGGGCTGATGAAATTCACAAAAGCAGGCCTCCCGTCCACTGTCACTTGCACGTTATCGAGATTGGTCGGCGCAACCCCACCATTGAAATCACCACCACCCCAACTGCGGGTAGTCAGCGACAAATCCCTGCCGAAGATTTCCATATAGGTTCCGGGGGATACTCGCGTACCTGCACCAAAATTGCCCACCTGCACTACGCCACCCTGGCTGATCGTGGGTCTTACTCCGCCACCACCAGCACCGGGCTGCAACCGAATGCTCTTAAGATGAACCTTTGCTCCACCGGGTGCAGGGCCATTGCTTGCGTTCGCGGCCACATAAATCATGACTGCACCTGCCGACTGGTTTGCAGGGGGCGTCCATTCAAATTCAAAGGTGTTGCTTGTGGTAGGTGCGCTGTGTGTGATGAATTCCACTGGTGCGGTGGCGGGGCACCCAATGGCCGGGCGATCCTGGCCGTTGTCACAAATTACATAGGTTGCCGTTCCCAGCGGACGGAAAGATCCTGCCTGTCCGTTAATCGTGCTGCTCTCCAGCCGGGCCGATGCCTGAAAGCCATACCGCCGCGCCGCGTCTGTGATCCTGACCGTAAACTTCTGCCTTACCCCGGGCTGATAGTTCGATCCGCCCTCCCAAAGAATTTCAAGGTTTGGGGAATCATTCGTGCGTGTGCCTACGTGACAACCACTTTGAATGCAAGTCTGATCTCCCGGTGCCCCGCTGCTTCTTTGGGGCGCACCCGAGTTATAGGCCCATAACACAAACGGCACGCTCAACACGGCCGCAAATTTCCCTGATAATATCCACTTGTTACGATTCATAAAGTCAACTAACCCCTTCAGTCCGCTCTCGTCGCGGATCCAGTTTTAAAATTCGTAGACTCTTGCGAAGTACGGTGCTGATCGGCAGATCCTTCAATTGGTCCAGTCGAACCCATTGAAAGAGATCCCCCGTGCCACCCCGCAGTTTCGCCTCTCTTAGAATTATTCGATACTTGTGATTCACAATGGAATGAGAAAATTCACCCAGATTGCCGAATATCTTGGCTTGGCTAAGCTTTTCAGGCTCCGGTAGTTCCCAAAAACCCGCTAGCCTCTTACTGTCCAGCGGTCGCTGCCACAGCAAGACTTCCTCTCCCCTGCAAATCCACAACATCGTTCTCTCTTCGGAGATTTGAGTCGCTTTTCCGATCTGAATTGGTATGGTGTGCTGAAGCCCCTGAAGCCTCGCCCCACAATCTTCATTTATTGGACAGTAAAGGCATTTGGGGGCCTTTGGCAAGCAGATTGTCGCGCCCAGTTCCATCAATGCCTGCTTGTAAGTGCCAGGATCCTTCGTATCCATCTGATTCTGAGCTACTTGCTGTAATCGTGTACGAATTGTAAATGTTTTTACGTCCCCTGATTCTGCCGTCCAGCGAGCCATTACACGCACAATATTTCCATCCAGCCCGACCCGTGGTAAACCGAATGCAATGCTCGCAACAGCCGCCGCCGTATAGTCCCCAACTCCCGGCAATTCATGGATTTGCTCATAGCTCCTCGGAAACCCACCCATCTCCACCATAAGCCGGGCTGCCTTCTGCAAATTCCTCGCCCGCGAGTAGTACCCAAGGCCACTCCACATCGCCAGCAACTCCGATTCGCTCGCTGCCGCCAATTCCTCATAAGTCGGAAAACGTTCAAGAAATCGCTCATAGTACGGAATCACGGCCGTCACCCGCGTCTGCTGCAGCATGATCTCTGACAGCCAGATCGCATAAGGGTCTCGCGTCCGCCTCCAGGGTAAATCTCGCTGGTTTTTCACAAACCAGTCATGCAAACGGTGGGCTAGGGTCATCGCGTTGGTATACTCAAAAAATCAGGAAAGAAAAAGCGAAAACGCGGGTGGATTCCAATTCGATTGAGATCCTTGGAGCCCGTGTTCACAACCTCAAGGATATCTCCCTCAACGTCCCGCATAACGTGTTGACTGTTGTCACTGGTGTGTCTGGATCCGGCAAATCATCGCTGGTCTTTGACACTGTCTACGCCGAAGGCCAGCGCCGTTATGTCGAGAGCCTATCCGCCTACGCGCGGCAATTCCTCGAACGCATGGAAAAGCCCGACGTGGACGACATCTTTGGACTTGCCCCGCCAGTTGCCATCAAGCAGAAGAACACCACCCGCAACCCCCGTTCCACCGTAGCCACCTCCACCGAAATCTACGACTTCCTTCGTCTGCTTTACGCTCGCGCCGGCGAAACCTGGTGCCCCAAATGCGACATCCCTGTCGTTCGTGATTCTGTCGATCTGGTCGCCCACCGCCTGATGGAAGAACCCGCCGGCACTCGCTGGTATGCACTCTTCCCCATTACTCAGGAAAAACTGAAGTCCGACGCCCTCCGAGACCGTCTCTTCGACCTGCGCTCGAAGGGCTTCACCCGCCTCTATCAAAACGGTCGAATCTTCGAATTCTCAAGCCCGGAATCTCTACTCGAGCTCAATTTCAATGCCCCTGTCTTTGCACTCGTAGACCGTCTTGTCATGGCTGCCGACATCCGCTCCCGGCTTGTGGACGCAATCGAGATCGCCTATCGGGAGGGCGGGGAACTGATCTTTGAACAAGCCGGCACCGACACCCCGCGTCAACTCCGCTTCAACGAAAAATTCCAGTGCAAAACCTGCTCAACAGAATTTCAAGACCCTGAACCGCGGCTCTTCAGTTTCAACAATCCCTTCGGTGCCTGCCCCACCTGCCAGGGCTTCGGCCGCGAAATGGATTACGATCTCGAAAAGGTAATCCCCAACCCAGGTCTCGCTCTAAACGAAGGTGCCATCGACCCCTGGACCAAGCCGATGTACCTCTTCTACTACGAAGAGTTCAAGAAAACCGCCAAAGGCAAAGTCCGCCTTCATATCCCTTTTGCTGACCTTAAAGATGACGAGCAATATTTCGTCATGCAGGGCATCCGCAAATTCTTCGAAAAAGTCGTCGAGCCAAAGAAGTACAAGGTTCACGTACGTGTCTTCATGGCCCGCTATCGCGGTTACACTACCTGTCGTGATTGCCTGGGTACCCGCCTCCGTCAGGAAGCACGCAACATCCGCATCGGTGGCAAAATCATCAGTGAAGTCACCCGCCTCAATATCCGCGATGCAATGCACTTCTTTGACGGGCTCACCCTGCGGCCAGAACAACGCGCCGTCGCCGACAAGATCCTTCGTGAAGTCCAGCAGCGCCTGCGCTTCCTCAATGACGTAGGCCTCGACTATCTCACCCTCGACCGTCTCTCGATGACCCTCTCTGGCGGCGAGGCCCAACGCATCACCCTCGCCACCTGTCTTGGTTCACGCCTCGTCGGTGCCTGTTATGTCCTCGACGAGCCATCCATCGGTCTCCACTCGCGCGACACACACCGTCTGATCAAGATCCTCAAAGACCTCCGTGACCTCGGCAACACGATCCTCGTAGTCGAACATGATCAGGAAGTGATGGAAGCCGCAGACCATGTCATCGACATGGGCCCTGGTGCCGGTGAACACGGCGGCGAGATCATCTTCGAAGGCCCTTACGGTGACCTCCTCAAGCCCAAGAAATCCCCCAAGTCCCTCACCGGAATCTACCTCCGCAACGAAAAGAATGTCGCCCCGCAACGGGTTCGCCGCGTCCCCAATTCCAAGCGCGAAATCGTTTTTCGCGGCGCTCGTTCCAACAATCTCAAAGGCATCGATGTCATCATCCCGCTCGGTCTGATGGTTGCAATCACTGGGGTCTCGGGGTCGGGTAAATCTACCCTCGTCCATGATGTGATCTTCAAGACCCTCGAGCGGCGCTTGAGTTTGGGCACCAATACCAAGCCCTCCAGCCGCAAGAAAGCCAGCGAAGAAAGCGGTGACGACGCACCCTCCATGGAAGTGCAACGTCAAACCTGCCGCTCCGTCGAAGGTGACTACCACCTGAGCGACGTAATCCTCGTCGATCAGTCCCCCATCGGCCGCACTCCTCGTTCCAACCCGGTAACCTACATCAAGGCCTTCGATCAGATCCGTGATCTCTTCGCCCACACAGCCGAAGCCCAGAAGCGTGGCTATCAGGGCGGGCACTTCTCGTTCAATATCCCCGGTGGGCGTTGCGAAACCTGTCAGGGCGATGGCACCGTCACCGTCGAGATGCAGTTCCTCGCCGACGTCGAACTGATCTGCGAAGACTGCAAAGGCACCCGATTCAAGCCGCAAATCCTCGAGATCACCTACAAGGGCCTTAATATCCATCAGGTCTTGCAGCTTACCGTGCGCGAAGCCAGCCACCACTTCCACGACGTCCCACGCCTGCTGCAAAAGCTGCAAGTGCTCGAAGATGTCGGCCTCGGCTACCTGCGTCTCGGCCAATCCGCCACTACGTTATCGGGCGGCGAAGCCCAGCGTGTCAAGCTCGCCGCGCACCTGGCCCAATCCTCAAGCGCCAAGACCCTCTTCATCTTCGATGAACCCACCACGGGCCTACACTTCGACGACATTCGCAAGCTTCTCACCAGCTTCCAGCGTCTGATCGAAAACGGCGGCAGCATCCTGCTCATCGAGCACAACATGGACGTCATCAAGGCTGCCGACTGGGTGATCGACTTGGGGCCAGAGGGCGGCGACGGCGGCGGCCGCATCGTTACCGAAGGCACTCCAGAACACATCGTTTCCATCGAAGAATCCCACACCGGACGCTTCCTCAAGCCGGTTCTCGACAAGTACTACTAAGCTCCTGATAGAAAAGGAAGGCACCTCCCAGGCCTTGTGGTGCTGTGTCCCCTAACTTAAAATCTGGTACTAATTCCCCAGGATGCCAAGCCGTCCTGGCTTATACTTATCGCCTAGGCCTATCAAGTTGCTGATCCCCGCAGATAGCTTCGACGAACTCTACATCCAACTCAAACGGCTCGCCCGCCTCCACCTGAGTCGAGAGCGCCCCGATCACACCCTCCAGCCTACTGCCCTGGTTCACGAGGCTCTGATGCGTCTTGACCCGGAAGCCAGGCCAGGTCTCGATGGTCCCCAA
>CANGVB010000073.1 GCA_947456995.1 Bryobacteraceae bacterium
CAACCCTGCCGGCATCGCAATGGACGACAAACCCGAAGTGGTCACGGCCGTACTAAAAGAAATGAAGGCTGCCGGCAAGGGCATCATTGGCATGAAGGTGCTTGGTGCAGGCAAGCTTCGCACGAAAGCCGACGAAGCCATTCAGTGGCATCTCGCCCAGGGCCTGACAGACTGCTTCACGATCGGTAGCGAGAGCCGCGCCGAAATGGAAGATCTGTTGAACAAGATTCCAGCTGCGTCTACACGCGGCTAAGATTTCGATTTTATAGGAGAAATGAAAATGAAGAAAAATTGGATGGCAGCAGTTGCAGGTCTTGGCGTTTGCCTGCTTGGAACCATGCTCGTAGCACAGACCCCCAAGAAGGGTGCCTCGACGATTTTGCAGCCGCAAATGACCGTGGCCGCCGATGGCGGTACTCACGAAAAGCCTCACGCCACGCTTGGCGAAGCTGTCAAGGCTGGTGAAGAATGGTCAGCCACCACGCTTGGTGCATCGGTTGACGGCAAGCCCAATCCTGGTGCGAAGCCGATCAAGATCACTGGCGAAGTTTTGGACTTCTCCTGCTACATGCAGATTGGCAAGCACGGCGACAAGCATCGCGCCTGCGCGCAGAAGTGCTTCAAGGCCGGGCAGCCCATCGGCTTGCTTGCCAAGGACGGATCGCTCTACATGTTGATGGACGAAGAGCATGATCTGCGTCGCGATGGCCAGACGGACTTCCGCACCTCCGCCATCGAGCACGCTGCACACATCGTCGAAGTGAACGGTACTCTTTGGTCACACAACGGTGTCAAGGCAATCTACGTTCACGGCTTCACGAAGAAGTAGGTTAGGCATGAAGGTCTCATACTTGTTCCGGCTGGCGCTTGTTGCGCCAGCCTTTGCCATCTTGGCGGCAGACCCTGCACTTGAGGTGCCCCTCGGTCTGCTGCCAATTCAATTCCCCAAATCGAATCCGTATTCCGTCGAGAAGCGCGAACTCGGCCGCTTGCTCTATTACGACGAGCGTTTGAGTGCTGATGGCACAGTGGCTTGCGCCACCTGCCACGCTCCCGAAAACGCCTTCACCGACAACAAGCCCGTCAGCAGCGGCATCAAGGGCCAGACAGGTGGACGCAGCGCCCCGACGGTGTTTAATCGCGCTTACTCTCTGGCACAGTTCTGGGACGGCCGCGCGAAGTCACTCGAAGAGCAGGCCGGTGGGCCGATGCAGAACCCGATCGAGATGGGCAACACCCACGAGGTTGTCGTCAAGACTCTTAAAGGCATCCCCGGGTACGTGGCACGTTTCAAGCAGGCTTTCGGTAGCGAAGATTTTGGCATCGACGAAGTAACCAAAGCAATCGCAACCTACGAACGCACTGTGTTGAGCGGCAACTCGCCCTACGACCGTTACAAGGCTGGCAACAAGAAGGCGATGAGCGCGAGCCAGATTCGCGGCTTTGATGTTTACTTCAACAAGGCCAAGTGCGATCAGTGCCACGAAGGCGTTAACCTCACTACCAACGCTTATCACAACCTGGGAGTAGGCACCGACAAGCCGAACCCGGATGAAGGCCGTATGGCTGTGACCAAGAATGCTGCGGATTGGGGTGCCTTTAAGACTCCAACCCTGCGCGAAATTGCCCGCACTGCACCCTACATGCATGACGGAAGCCTGGCCACTCTTGAAGATGTTGTTGAGTATTACGACAAGGGCGGCAATCCCAACAAGAACCTCGATGAGCGCATGAAGCCTCTGAAGCTGACGGCGCAGGAGAAGAAGGATCTTGTTGAGTTTATGAAGGCCCTCAGTGGCGAAGGCTGGCAGGCAAAGCTTGTCGCGCCAACAGTATTTCCCAAGTAAGGAATTGGAATGAAATCAAGACGGACAGTAATGGGCGGCCTCGGACTTGGGGCCGCCACCCTTTTGTTTGAAGCCGGCTGTGGCGGCGAGAAGAAGCGTGTCATTGGCGTTGTCCCCAAAGGGCGCGCTCACCTCTTCTGGCAGAGCGTTCAGGCTGGCGCGATTCTTGCGTCCCGCGAGACTGGTGTTGAGATCTCGTGGAATGGCCCGGCCAGTGAAACCGATTTCAATGGCCAGTTGCAGATTGTCGATTCGATGATCAACCGCCGCGTAGATGCCATTTGTCTTGCGCCGATCGACAAGAAGGCGATGGTGAGTGTGGTGGAGCGTGCCGCTGCTCAGAAGATCCCGGTTGTGATCTTTGACTCGGCCGTGGACACTGACAAATTCATCAGCCAGATTGCTACCGACAACTATGCGGCCGGTGCATTGGCGGCCCAGCGTATGGGCGAAATCCTCGGTGGTAAGGGCGAAGTTGTGATCGTAGCTGTGCAGCCCGGAGCCGCTTCGACGATGGCTCGCGAGAGTGGCTTCGAAGAAACGATTGCCAAGAAATTCCCGGAAATCAAAATTGCCGACAAGCGCTTCGGAATGGCCGATTACGCCAAGAGCCTTTCGGTAACCGAGAACATGCTCACGGCACACCCGAATGCCAACGGTCTTTTTGCCTCCAACGAATCCAGCGCTGCTGGTGCCGCGCAGGCTCTGCGTGGACGCGCTAATTCCAAGATCAAGATGGTGGGCTTTGATTCTTCAGCGCCGTTGATCGAAGATTTGCGCAAAGGCGTGATTGATTCTCTGGTGGTGCAGCAGCCCTTCAAGATGGGTTACGAGAGCGTGATGGCGGCAGTTGCCCATCTGGGCGGCAAGCCTGTGACCAAGATCAACAACCTCGAACCGAAGCTGGTGATGGCCAGCAATGTCGATCAGCCCGAAATTCAGGCCCTGGTGAATCCAGATCTGAAGAAATATCTGCCTTAGGGCACGAGTTCTTTAAGGCTGATTTTGCGGAAGGAAATCGGCTTGCCAGGATTAAACTGCAAGCCGATAAAGCCGCTCAGGCTGTGCTTGTCTGAAGCCTCAAGTACCTTCTTGCCGTTGTGCTTCACAATGATTTTAGGCCCAAGGTGGGTCACCTCAAAGGTGTTCCATTCGTTGGGCTTTATTTTTGTTTCCGTAGCTTCAGCTATGCCAACGATCGAGCCGGTCTTGAAGTCCTTACGGTCGTCAAAAATCTGCAGCTCATAACCGGTCTCATGAGGCTTGCCTGTGGCGTCGCTGCGCAAAAACACGCCGCTGTTGCCATCAGCCGTGGTTTTGTATTCCAACTTCAGTTCGTAGTCTTTGTAGGTGTTTTCCGTGCGAAGCCAGCCTGCGGGACCTTTGTCGACAGTGATCGCTCCGTTTTCGACGCGAAAGTTAGCACCACCAACGTTGACCCAACCCTTCAGGGTTTTGCCGTCAAAGAGGCTCGATGCAGAGAGAAGAAGAAGGAGTGGAAGGAACATGGGTCTAATTATAATGGTGCACCCGACAGGACTCGAACCTGTGACCCTTTGCTTAGAAGGCAAATGCTCTATCCACCTGAGCTACGGGTGCACGTACCTTTACTAGTTTAAGGGCAGGTCGAGCACGACACAACTCCATTCGCCTTCGGTTCGCTCGCTTACCGTACCAAGACCGAAGACCTGCTTCACCAGATTTGCCTCTTCGACGCCAAATCCGGCCAGCACAACACGCCCGCCAGGCTTGGCTGCGCGAATGATTTCGTCCGCAAAATTCACCAGCACCGTAGCGCTGATGTTGGCTGCAACAAGGTCAAACTTTTCACCGGCAAGACAATCAGGCATGCCTTGCACCACCGGGACACCGCTCAGTTCGCGAGTCAGGTGGCAACTGTCGGTCTCGACATCTACGCCGACGATAAAGCCCGCTCCCAGCATTTTTGCCCCAAGAGAAAGCAGCCCTGCGCCACAGCCGAGATCGAGCATGCGCATGCCTGGGGCCATGTACTCTTCGATCGCCACCAGACATTGGCGTGTCGATGGATGCTCGCCACTGCCGCACGCTGCACCATCCTGATAATGGATCCGCCAGCGGCCGGGCGGGGTTGGTTCCTCACTCCAGGACGGCGTGAAGAAGAAGCGCTCACCCACCAGGCGGCTCTTCCATACAAGGTGACTGATGGTAACCCAGTCGGTATCGTCCACTTCGACTTCAACGCCGAAGCCACTGGCGGCTTCTTTGGTGTCAAAGCTGGCACGCAGAATCCATTGCCCATCGGGCTCTTCTGTTTCCGAGATACCGGTAGTGCCGGCTTCGAACAGGTTCGCGATGAGGATGTCTTTTTCATCCTCATTCGCACTCAGTACTACAACGTAATTGGCCAACTAGTTTTTCGCGAAGCGTTTAAAAAAGCTCGCATCCTTCCATCTCGGAACTTCATTCGTGTTTGCCGCAGACCGGATCATCGAAGCCAGCACACGGTTGTACTTGGCAGCGGCATCCTTGTCGAGCGGCTGGTCGAGATCATCACCAGGTGCATGATAGCGCTCACGCAACCAGGTCTGAATCATCTTCTCTTCTGGCGTTCCCTTTTTGTAGCCGAACTTGAAGGCTAGTGCCGGCGTGCCATTGCGGATAAAGCTGTACTGGTCGCTGCGGACAAAGCTGTTGCGCTCTGGTGCAGGGTCGGCCCAAACCTCGATGCCCGCTTCCTCTGCGCCCTTGCGGGCGAGGTCTCCCAGTGTGGACTCATCCACACCCAGAATCACCAGTCCCTTGAGCGGAAAGAGCGGAAGGTACATGTCCATGTTGAGGTTCCCCACGACTTTGGCTTTCTTCTCTTTGCCAAAGACCGGATGCTGGGCGTACCAGGTTGAGCCAAGCAAACCTTTCTCCTCGCCGGTAAGCGCGATAAAGGCGACGCTGCGCTTCAGGTCGATGTTGCCTTCCTTCAGATGCCGGGCTGCTTCAATCAGGCTCGCTACACCGCTTGCGTTGTCCATGGCTCCGTTGTAGATTTTGTCGCCCGCCAGTTTTTCGTTTACGCCGAGGTGGTCGAGGTGCGCTGTCACAACAATGAATTCATTCTTGAGTGTCGGGTCGCTGCCTTCGCGAATCCCGATCACGTTCGCGCTACCCACCTTTGTCTGTACATAAGACGCGCGCGCCAGCAACTTGCCCGTAAGCGGGAAGCCCGGCAGAGGCTTGCGATCGTTGGCGAGCTGAAACAGCTCTTCGATTGTGTGTCCGCTACCGGCAAAGAATTTAGAAGCGTGGGCTGCGTTGATTGTGAGGCTCAACTTTAGGCCATCTTTTGCAGGTGATTTTTCGTCAATCGACATGCTCGGCATCAGCCTCGCCAGCGTTGATCGCGACCAGGGAACATCTGTTGTTCGCGGATTGCCAATCGTAGCCATGCCAATCGCACCGGCTTCAATCAGCGCTTTGGCCCGCTCTCCGGCGCTCTGATAGTGACTCACCAGCGCTGCGGGAATGCCTGCAGGCTGACCACTGATAAAGACGGCAATCTTGCCCTTGAGGTCAAGCCCCTTCAGATCGTCGTAGTTGTGTTCTGGAATCTTTGTGCCATAACCGACGAAGACCATCTCTGCTTCGACCTTGGGTGCAGGTGCATTGCGGATGCCGATATTGGCATGCTCTCCGAGGGTCAATTGCTCTTCTTTGCCATCGCGCACCAGCGTCAGGCTGGATTTCGATTCATCAATCCGCCGGCTGAGAAAGCGCACTTTCTGCATGTAGCTTGACGCGCTGCCGCCTGGACGCAGGCCCACCTTTTCAAACTCAGAAGCGACATATTTTGCGGCAACTTCATAGCCTTCGCTACCGATATCGCGGCCCTTCAACTCGTCCTTGGCCATCGCCTCGACATGCGCCCACCAACGCCGGCCTTCTTCGGTCAGGTTGATTTCAGCGGCACTCAGTGCAGCAGCAACCAAGGCGATGCCCGTGCCGCAACGCCAAACTCTTGCAAATTCGATCATGAAATGAAAATCCTCAATAGTAGTCTGCGCAGGACATGTAGTAGCCACATTGGGTACAGAAGAGCTTGCATTTGCGCTGTTCGAGGCGCAAACTGCACACGGGGCAGTAGAGCATGGGCTGGTCTTCCGGCATTGGTTCCGCGTTTTCGGGAAACGTTTCCTTTGGTGTCACGTCCTGATCCATAACTCCATCATTATATGAACGGCGCTACAATCACAGCCATGCGGCGGCCAATTGCAATCGTTACCCTTTTCGGTTTGCTCCTCTCCTGCGGACAAGCCCAACCTCCGGTCAAGCGTTCTCCCAGCGACCCGCTCATCCCTCGTGAGCCCGTACGTGGCAAAAACGGCGCGGTAGCCGGTGGCACCGTTGCTGCAGTCGATGCCGGCATGCGCATCTTCAAGATGGGCGGCAATGCCGTCGACGCGGGTGTAGCAACGATGTTTGCTGCAGCTGTTGCCGAGTACTCGCACTTCGGTTTTGGTGGTGAAGCTCCCATCCTGATTCGCACCAAAGACGGCAAGGTGTTCACGATCAGTGGTGTTGGCACGATGCCCAAGCTCGGCACTCCCGAATATTTCAAGAAGCATCAGATGGAGCCGCTTGAGGTTGATACGACTGAGCCAAACGGCCTGCCCCGCTATTTGCCCGTCACCGGTTTGCTGCCGGCCATCGTACCCGGCATGGTGGAAGCTGGCCTCGTAGCCTTGCGGGAATTCGGCACACTCAGCTTTGAACAGGTAATTGGCCCAGCCATTGAGCTTGCCGACGAACAAGTGGTGGATGATATGCGCGCCGCTGTTGTTCGTTACTCTCGCCCCTTCTTCGACCGCTGGCCCACGTCGAAGGCTTACTTCATGCCAGACGGAAAACTGCCGAGGCCGGGCGAAACCTTCAAGCAGCCTGCCCTCGCCAAGACATTGCGCGCCATGGTGGCGACAGAGCAACGAGCCTCCGCTCTCAAGAAGCCTCGCACCGCCGGTATTGACGCCGTGCGCGACTACTTCTATCGCGGTGAACTGGCCCGCAAGATCGATACCTTCTCTCGCGACAATGGCGGGCTGATCCGCTACGAAGACCTCTCAACTTTTCGTCTGAAGCCTGAGCCTTCGCTCGGTGGAACCTACAAGAACTACACCATCTACAAGCCGGGCTTCTACACACAAGGCCCCGCTTCGATCGAACTTCTCAACCTGATCGAGAACATGGATGTCGCAAAGATGGGTTTTGGTTCGGAAGACTACATTCACAACCTCACCGAGGCAATGAAGCTGGCTTATGCCGATCGCGACGCCTACTACGGAGACCCCAATTTCACCAAAGTTCCTGCAGACGAATTGCTTTCCAAGGAATACGCGAAAGACCGTTTCAAGCAGATCGGCGAGTTGGCGAGTCTTGAGTTTCGACCCGGCAAAGTGAAGAACGCCAACGGCACACATCCTTCGCAGGAAGAACTTGTGCGGCGTCAGATCGACGACGCGCTTATGTACGGCGACACGACGTCTGTCAACGCCATCGACAAAGACGGCATCCTCTTCAGCGCAACGCCCAGCGGTGCCGCCTTGCCTAGCGTTATCGTCGGCGACACGGGGATCCCGCTCACACAGCGCGCGCAAAGTTTTTATCTGATCGGTGGGCATCCCAATGATGTTGCCCCTGGCAAGCGTCCGCGTGTCACCCTTACGCCTTCACTCATTCTCAAAGACGGCAAGCCTTCGATGGTGATGTCCACCCCCGGTGGCGACAACCAGGACCAAAGCCTGGTGCAGATGTTCCTGAACGTGGCTGAGTTTGGCATGGATGCGCAACAGGCTGTTGCCGCACCACGCTTCCAGTCGCGGCATCTTGTTTCCAGCTTCGATAATCATGCGATGAATCCGGGCAGTCTGCTTGTCGATGAACGCTTCGGGCGACCTGTTGCGCTGGGCCTCAAGAACCGTGGGCATCGAGTTGAGTTCCGCTCTCGCTTCTCGTCTGGCGCGGCGCCCACGATGATTCGCATCCTGCCAGACGGTACGATCGAAGCTGGTGCAGACCCTTACGCCTTCCGCGTTGCCAAAGCATTCTAATCGCCCGTGAATCATCTCATCGTCGTCGCCGGCCACGCCATCTTGCGTGATATCACTTTGGTTGAAGAAGATGCCGGTTGGTTCCTGCTGGACTTCCAGAAGGGCGAGCCAAAGAAATACATCGGGCACATTGAGCGCGCTGTTCATGAAGCAGCCTCTAACCCGGAAGCGATGCTGCTCTTCTCGGGTGGGCCCACTCGAATCGAGGCAGGCCCAAGAACAGAGGCTCTCAGCTATTGGCTCGTGGCAGAGCACTTCAATTGGTTCGGCCACCCCGAAGTGAAGCCGCGTGCTTATCTCGAAGACTTCGCGCGCGATAGCTATGAGAATCTCCTCTTCGGCATCTGCCGCTTCAAAGAAGTCACTGGTGTTTTGCCCGACGAGGTGACCGTTGTGAGCTGGGAGTTCAAACGTGAACGCTTCGCCGATCTGCACCGCGAGGCCATAGGCTGGCCAGCAGAGAAGTTCCGCTACATCGGCGCGAACAACCCCGATGCAATCGATCAAGCGCTCCGCGCAGAGCAACAGGCAAGAGAAAAATACCTTGCCGATCCGCACAGCAAGGGTGAGGAGTTTCGGCTGAAGAAAGACCAGCGCAATCCTTTCCGAAGGCAGAATGGCTATTGGCTTAGTTGTCCCGAAATGTTCACTCGCGACAAAGCACCCATCGCAGGGGTGTGATTTGATGGAAGAACAACGATCATGCTGCAACTAGGATTTGTATCGGCAATTCTGCCCGACCTCACACTCGAAGAAGTTCTCACCTTTGCAGCGGAAGAAAAGTTCCGCTGCGTTGAAGTGATGTGCTGGCCCAAGGGCAAAGCAGAACGGCGCTACGCCGGCATCACCCATATCGACGTCGTCGGATTCACCAAAGATGACGCCAGGCGCGTGCAGGATCTCACTGCCGCCAAGGGCGTCTCCATCAGCGGCCTCGGTTACTATCCGAACCCGCTCACTCCAGACCTTGCCGAAGCCGCCGTCTATGTCGATCACATCAAGGCGGTGATTGCAGCTGCGAAGCTTCTCGGTATCCCTGTCGTCAACACCTTCGTAGGCCGCGACTGGACCAAGAGCGTCGACGACAACTGGCCTCGCTTCCTCGCTACCTGGAAGCCGATCCTCGATTGTGCCGACGAGCATGGCATCAAGATCGGTATCGAGAATTGCCCGATGTCCTTCACCAAAGACGAATGGCCGGGAGGCAAGAACCTTGCCACCACGCCAGTCATCTGGCGTCGCATGTTCAACGACCTGCCCAGCTCCAACTTTGGCCTCAACTTTGACCCGAGTCACTTTGTCTGGCAGGGCATGGATTACGTCAAGGTCCTGCGTGAATTCAAAGACCGACTGCACCACATGCATGCCAAGGACGCACGTCTCGATCGCGATCGCTTGAACGAAGTGGGATTGCTTGCGCATCCGAACGAATATCACACCCCCAAGCTGCCCGGAATGGGTGATGTGGATTGGGGCAAGTTCTGCGGCACGCTCGCTGAAGTTTACGACGGCCCGCTCGCTATCGAAGTGGAAGACCGCGCCTACGAAGGCAGCCTTGAGGCACGCAAGCGCAGCCTGATCATCAGCCGCAATTACCTCAGCGCGTTCGTAGGTTAAGGGTGGCTCACCGCTACCTGCTTTTCTGGAAGCCCTACGGCGTCTTAAGCCAATTCACACCCGAACCCGGCAGCAAACATCTGACGCTGGCCGGGTTCATCAAAGAACCTGGTGTCTATCCTGTGGGCCGTCTCGATTGGGATAGCGAGGGCTTGATGATGCTTACCGATGACGGCGAATTGCAGCATCGCTATACTGACCCTCGCTTTGAACATCCGCGTGCTTATTGGGTGCAGGTGGAGGGCGAGGCAACCGAAGAGGCGCTCGACAAGTTGCGTGCGGGAGTCAAGATCCAGGACTACACCACCAAGCCTGTAAAGGCCCGTCTGGTCTCAGCGGATGAAGTTTCTAGTCTTCCAGAGCGGACAGTTCCGATTCGCTTCCGGGCTTCGATTCCAACCTCCTGGATTGAGCTGCAACTCAAGGAAGGCCGCAACCGGCAGGTGCGGCGCATGACTGCCGCCGTCGGTTTACCCACACTGCGTCTGTTGCGCGTGAAGATGGGAGACCTTGGGCTCGAAGGCCTGACCCCTGGCCAGTTCAGAAAAATCAGCGCACCGAAAATGCCGCCGAGACCGGAAAGTGGTCCGAAGGGTAACGCCCGTTTTCGTTCGCGGTGATGACTTCTGCTTGTTTGA
>CANGVB010000074.1 GCA_947456995.1 Bryobacteraceae bacterium
CCGCGTCCTGGTTGAAGGCATCAGCATGGTAAAGCGGGCAACCAAGCCGAACCCTGCTAAAGGAATCAAGGGTGGTTTCCAGGAAAAGGAATCCAGCATCCACGTCTCGAACGTGATGATTCTGACCGCAGGCGGCATCCCGACCCGGATTGGTACGAAGGTGGAGACGGTGGGTGGAAAAACCCGCCGCACGCGCATCGCGCGGAAAACCGGTGAGGTGCTGGATTCCAAGTAACTGCGCCTTTCGAGGCAAAGTTAGCCAGGTCCCTCCCAACACGAATGAGGTTATGAAGCAATGAAAGCGCGGCTAAGAGAAGTTTATAATAAGCAGGTTGTACCGGCACTCCAGGCGGAGTTCGGCTACAAAAACCCGATGGCCATCCCGAGGGTCGACAAAGTCTCGATCAATCTGGGCCTCGGTGAAGCAACCGGCAATGCGAAGCTGATGGACGTAGCGGTGCAGGAACTTTCTGCCATCAGCGGCCAGAAGCCTGTCATCACCAAAGCGAAGAAGTCGATTGCAGCATTCAAACTGCGTGAAGGCATGCCGATCGGTTGCATGGTCACCCTGCGCAACGATGCCATGTACGAGTTTCTAGACCGCTTCATGAACATTGCACTCCCCCGAGTTCGCGACTTCCGCGGAGTGAACCCGAAATCATTCGATGGCCGCGGCAACTACACGATGGGTATCAAGGATCAATTGATCTTCCCCGAAATCGACTACAACAAGGTCGACAAAGCGCGGGGTATGAACATTTGCATCACGACCACTGCAACCAACGACGCAGAAGCGCTCGCGTTGCTCAAGTTTATGGGAATGCCGTTCCGCCAATAAAGGAAGAAACAGAGATACACGATGGCAACTACCGCAAAAATCGCCAAGGACAACAAAAAGCCAAAGTTTGAGTGCCAGCACCGCAATCGTTGCGGACGTTGTGGCCGGCCGCGTGCTTATATGCGCAAATTCAATCTGTGCCGTATCTGTTTCCGTCAGCTCGCCCTGGCTGGAGAAGTTCCCGGCGTGACGAAGTCTAGCTGGTAGCGCGAAGCGAAAGAAGAGAGAAGAAACAGGATGACGACCGATCCAATCGCCGATATGCTGACGCGGGTACGCAATGCCATCAAGGCGCGTCACTCGAAAGTGGATATCCCGGCCTCCAAGCTCAAACTCGAGATTGCCCGCATCATGAAGGAAGAGGGTTATATCCTCAACTTCAAACTGGCAGAAGAGGGCGTGAAGAAGACCATTAAGATTTATTTGAAGTACACGCCCACCAACGACAGCGTGATCTCGCACCTCGAGCGCATCTCGCGCCCTGGTTGCCGCAGATACGTCGGTTCGTCCGAAGTGCCGAAGGTGCTCGGTGGCTTGGGAATTAGCATTCTCACCACTCCCAAGGGCGTAATGACTGGCCATGCGGCTCGCAAAGCGAACGTTGGCGGCGAAATGCTCTGTCACATTTACTAATAGAGCGATTGAAGGAAAAAGAATATGTCACGTGTAGGTAAAAAGCCCATTGCTCTGCCGGCTGGAGTCAAACTCCAGATCGGAACCGAGCTGCAGGTAGAAGGCCCCAAGGGTAAATTGGTGGTTCCGATTCCGCAGGGCATCACAGTGGAAAATAACAACGGTACTGTGCAGATCCTTCGGGAGAGCGACAAGCATGCAGCAGTCCACGGGCTGACGCGCGCTCTGGCCGCTAACGCCATCACCGGAGTCTCCACTGGATGGACTCGTGAACTGGACATCGTCGGTATCGGTTACCGCTGCGATTTGAAGGGCAACATTGCCACCTTCTCCCTCGGCTATAGCCACTCCATCGAGTTGCTGTTGCCGGCTGGTGTCGAGATGACCGTCGACAAGCAGACACACATTGTTTTAAAGAGCCACGACCGCCAGTTGGTTGGCCAGATCGCTGCACACATGCGCGGTCTGCGTCCACCAGATCCCTACAAGAACAAGGGCGTTCGCTACACAGGCGAAGTGCTCAAGAAGAAGGTCGGCAAGAGCGGCGCCGGTGGCAAGGGTAAATAAGGCGCGAGGATAGCGAGGAACGATATGAAAGCACAAGTAGATCGCGACGCAGTTCGCCGCCGAATTCACACCCGCATTCGGAAACGTGTTCAGGGTACGGCCGAAAGGCCAAGGCTCGCGGTATTCCGCAGCCTGAATCACATTTATGCTCAGGTCATCGACGACCGCACGGGCCGCACACTGGCTGCGGCATCGACAGCCGAAAAGAGTGTAAATCTAAAGTCCGGCGGCAACGTCGAGGCAGCCAAGGTAGTAGGCAAGCTGGTGGCCGAGAGGGCCAAGCAGGCAGGAATCGGTGCGGTCGTGTTTGATCGCGGCGGCTTCTTGTATCACGGCCGGGTCAAGGCCCTGGCTGATGCCGCTCGCGAGGGCGGGCTCGAGTTCTAAAGGAAAGCCGGTAAGGAAAAACGCATGGCAACACATGGCATTAAGCGAGTTGAGGCGGGCGGCTTGAACCTGAAGGAACAAGTTGTCTCGATCAACCGAGTCACAAAAGTAGTCAAGGGCGGTAAGAACATGAGCTTCGCAGCTCTGGTTGTAGTGGGCGACGCTGAAAAGCGGGTTGTCGGCTACGGCACGGGCAAAGCGAAGGAAGTTCCTTCAGCCATCAAGAAGGGCATTGAGGCGGCAAAGAAGAATCTGCGCCAGATCAACACCCTGCCCACCACCATTCTGCACAAAGTAGAAGGACGTTTCGGTGCAGGTGTTGTGCTTCTCAAGCCGGCTCCTGAAGGTACTGGCGTCATCGCCGGTGGCCCGGTGCGCGCTGTGATTGAGAGCGTCGGTATCCCGAATATTCTCACCAAGAATCTCGGTTCACGCAATCCCCACAACGCCGTGAAGGCAACCGTCAACGCGCTCGAACAACTGCGCGACAAGCAAGCGACAGCCGACATGCGCGGCGTCAGCATGGAGAAGGTCTAGACTGGCCGATTGGCCAGTCGATTGAGGAACTGAAATGGCAGACAATACGATCAAGATCAAGTTGATTGGCAGTCCGATCTGTTGCCCCGAAAACCAGAAGCGAATCGTTCGCAGCCTAAACCTGCACACGATGAACCGGGTGGTCGAGCGGCCAGATACCCCTGCCTTCCGCGGTATGGTGTTAAAGGTGCCACATCTGTTGGCAATCGTGAAGTAATAGGCGTCAAGGAATAGGTTATCGCGATGAATTTAAGCAACCTCCATCCCCCTGAGGGGCAAAAGCAGAAGAAACAACGCGTCGGCCAGGGTATGGGTACCCGCCGGGGTAAGTTCTCGGGTCGCGGTGCCAAGGGTGCCCGCTCGATCAGTGGTTATTCCAAGATGCGCGGCTTTGAAGGCGGCCAGATGCCATTGCATCGCCGCATGCCAAAGCGTGGCTTCACCAATCCTTTCCGTGAAGAGTATGTGGTTCTCAACCTGAGCCGTCTCGACAAGATGGAAATCTCAGAGTTTTCGCCTGAAATCCTCAAGTCAGCTGGCGTCTTGAAGAAGCTCGAAAAGGGCCTCAAGATTCTCGGCACCGGTGAGATCACCCGCAAAATCACCATCAAGGCGCACCAGTTTTCTGACGCCGCCAAGGCCAAGATTGAAGCAGCCGGTGGAACGGTGGAAGTAATTCCTCCTTTCGTGCCCGCTCCGATCAAAAACCCGAAGCGTGACGCTGCCCTTGAGCGCAAAGCCGCGAAAAAGAAGTAAGCAGATATTGACCCTGTTCCTATAAGGATCGAACTTAAAATCCATGAAGTTCTTCGAAGCCTTCGCCAACGTGTTCCGGATCCCCGATCTTCGTAATCGGATCCTGTTCACGCTCGCCATGTTGGCCGTATACCGCCTTGGTGGCCACATCCCCACACCGGGGATTGACGCCAATCGTCTGGAAGAGTATTTCAAGCAAAACGCCGGAGGCATCTTCGGCTTCATGGACTTGTTCAGCGGCGGCATGTTCCGCCGTCTGACCATTTTTGCTTTGGGCATCATGCCCTACATCACCTCTTCCATCATTTTGCAGTTGTTGACGGTAGTGGTACCAACGCTTGAGAAGCTGTCCAAGGAAGGCGAAATGGGGCGTCGCAAGATTACCCAGTGGACTCGCTACCTGACAGTGGTCCTTGCACTATTCCAGTCCTTCGGCATTGCAGCAGCTCTTCAGTCTGCTGGCTCTGCCGGTGGTGGATTTGTTCTCAATCCTGGCATTGGATTCATTCTGATGACCATGATCAGTCTTACTACCGGAACCGCCTTCATCATGTGGCTCGGTGAGCAGATTACCGAACGCGGTATCGGCAACGGTATGTCCCTGATCATCTTCACCGGTATTGTGATTGGTCTGCCCACCGCAATCCTCGAAATTTACAACAACGTATTTGTTACCCGTCAGTGGAACCCGCTGCAGATGATCATCATCCTGGTGATGATGGTTGCCGTCATCGGCCTGATTGTACTGGTTGAGCGCGGTGAGCGCCGCATCCCGGTGCAGTATGCAAAGCGCGTGGTTGGCCGTCGCGTGATGGGCGGGCAGCAAACACACCTTCCTCTGAAGGTGAATGCTGGTGGCGTGATTCCCGTAATCTTCGCGCAAAGCTTGCTCACCTTCCCGCAGAGCTTTCTGCAGGTGGAGTGGATCAAGAACAACCAGTGGATCTCCGGATTGCTCGAATCAATCGGGCACACGCAGCCTCTGTACTTTATTCTCTACACCGCTCTCATCGTTTTCTTCTGCTTCTTCTACGTTTCGATTATTTTCAACCCGAACGAAGCAGCTGACAACATGCGCAAGTTTGGTGGCTTTATCCCTGGCATTCGCCCGGGCAAGAACACTGCCGACTACATGAACCGGATTCTCACCCGCATCACTGTTGTCGGTGGCCTCTATCTGGCTCTCTTGAGCCTCTTGCCCGAAGTCATGATCTCCGGTATCAAGTTGCAGCGGCTACCGCTGATCGGCAACTTTATCGATGGAAACTTCCCCCGATGGCTGCTTGACGGCCTCGGCGTCTCCTTCTACTTCGGCGGTACTTCACTGCTGATTGTAGTTGGTGTGGCTATGGATACGGTCAACCAGGTGGAAGCGCAATTGATCATGCGTCACTATGAGGGCTTCACTCCGAAAGCGGGCCGCATTCGCGGACGCCGGAGCAGCGTATAAGTTTTGAATGGTGAACTGATTCCGACTGGCGTGGTTCTTTTTGGACCCCCTGGATCGGGAAAAGGGACGCAGGCCAAGCTCTTGACCGAGAAGCTCAACCTGCCCCATGTATCTACCGGTGATATGCTTCGCGAGCATATTGCTTTAGGCGATGCACTGGGAATTGAAGTTCGAGAAGTAATCAAGGCGGGCAACCTGGTGCCAGATCATTTGGTGATCCGCCTTGTGGAAGATAGGCTAAACCGGCCAGACTGCAAGGCCGGAGTTTTGTTGGATGGGTTTCCGCGAACCATCGACCAAGCCCGCATGTTGCTGGGCATGGCGGAGGGTCGCGGTCTTCGCCTGTTGGTAATCCACCTGAAAGTAGATTATGATGTGATTACGGCCCGATTAACGGGACGTCGCATTTGCCCGCAGTGTGGAACCCTGTACAACATTCGCCTGAAGCCGCCTATTGTGCCTGGAAGGTGCAATATAGAAGGGTCCCGCCTGATCATTCGAGAGGATGACAAGGAGTCGGTGATCCGCCAAAGGCTGGTTGGGTATGACGCCCAAACCATGCCGGTGTTGGAGTTTTTCGCTGAACGCGTAAAGTTTTTTGAGGTGGACGGTAGCGACCGGAAGCCGGAAGATTTGTCGAACGAAATTGTGAACTGGATTCAGACGACCATTACCGATGAAGGATCCGCGAGCGGAGAAGGCCTCTAATGGCCATCATTCGCAAGAGCCAGTCCGAACTCGAAAAAATGAGGAAGTCTGGGCTTCTGGTCTATCAGATTCTGAGTGAGCTTTCCAAGATGGTGAAGGAAGGCATAACGACAATGGATCTCGAAGTCGAGGCCGAGAAGATGATCCGCGATGCTGGCGCCAAGTCAGCCTTCAAAGGTTATTACTCGGAAGCGGCGGGGACGAAATTCCCCTATGTTCTTTGTACGTCGATTAATGAAGTGGTGGTTCACGGGATGCCATCGGCGAAGCGGCAGTTGAAGTCGGGCGACATTGTCTCGATCGATACAGGGCTTGCTCTCGATGGATACTACGGCGATTCGGCAGTGACGGTTGCAGTAGGTGAGATTTCACCTGAGAAGCAACGGTTGCTCGATGTCACCAAAGAGTCTCTGGAATTGGCAATCCAGCAGGCTCAACCCGGAAATCGCCTTTTTGATATTAGTCGTACAGTAGAAGCACATGTTCTAAAGAATGGTTTTACCGTGGTTCGCGAGTTTGTGGGCCATGGCATCGGGACGAAGCTGCACGAGGAACCGCAAGTTCCAAACTATGTGGACCGGCAGCAGGAAAACCCGAAGTTGAAGGAAGGTATGGTTCTGGCGATCGAGCCGATGGTGAACCTGGGCCAACCCGAAACAAACGTGTTGAGCGACAAGTGGACGGCAGTGGCTACCGATGGTAAGCCCTCAGCACACTTTGAGCATGTAGTGGCGATCACGGCGAACGGGCCGTGGGTTTTGACGAGGCCTTAAGTGGCTGACGTTGAGACAGTAGAGGCCAAAGTTTTGGATCTGCTCCCAAACGGGGCAGTGAAATTGGAGTTGGAAAGCCGGGCACAAGTAATTGGGCATCCGGCCAGCCCGGTGAAGGTGAATTTTACCCGCCTGAGGCCCAACGATCGAGTTTTGGTGGAATTGTCTCCGCACGACAAGTCGCGGGGCCGGATTGTGAAGTTGTTGGCGGTTTAAGGCCGCTGGCAGCAAATACTGAGTTTTAGAAAAGGCGAAGGTTTACCGTAATGAAGGTTCGTCCGTCGGTCAAGAAAATTTGTGATAAATGCAAGGTCATCCACCGCGAAGGCGTCGTGCGCGTGATCTGCTCCAACCCGAAGCATAAGCAGCGGCAGGGTTAGTTAGTTCGGGAAAGAGTCAAGGAGAGCGAAAAGATATGGCACGTATTGCTGGCGTTGATCTACCGGCCCGGAAGCGGGCAGACATTGGGCTTACCTACATTTATGGAGTGGGGCGCACGCGCGCTGCCTCCATCCTGCATCGTTGCGAAATCGACGGCGGAACCAAAATTTCCGACCTGAGCGACGATGACATCAACAAGATTCGTCTTCTGCTGGAATCAGAAGGCGCCATCGAAGGTGACCTGCGCAAGGAAATCTCGATGAACATCAAGCGCCTGATGGAAATGGGCAGCTATCGTGGCTTGCGTCACCGTCGTGGGCTTCCGGCCCGCGGCCAGCGTACACACACCAATGCCCGCACCCGCAAGGGACCGCGCAAGGGCACGGTTGCCGGCAAGAAGAAGGCGACCAAGTAGGCCGTCGATCGGCTAACGAGGAATTTATATGGCTAAGGCGCAAGCAAAAAGCAACAAGAAGAAGTCTTTCAAGAAGAAAGAGCGCAAGAACGTCCCACTTGGTTTGGTGCACGTTCAGGCCTCTTTCAACAACACCATCATCACGATCACTGACCTGGTGGGCAATGTGTTGAGCTGGAGCTCGAGCGGTTCGCTTGGCTTCCGTGGCTCCCGCAAGGGCACCCCGTTTGCAGCCCAGCAAGCCAGCTTCACGGCTGCCACCAAAGCCAAGGACAACGCCGGACTTCGCACTGTCGACGTCAAGGTGTCCGGGCCCGGCGCTGGCCGCGAATCGGCTGTACGTGCTCTTGGCAGTGTTGGCATCGAAGTGCGTTCGATCCGCGATACTACGCCGATCCCACACAACGGTTGCCGTCCGCCGAAGCGCCGTCGTGTTTGATATTCAATAATTTTGTATGTGATTTGGAAGCAGGACGAAAGCCGTTCGGGGTTGTAAACTGCACCTGATCCGGAACCATTCAGGTAACCAGGAGAAAAGAAGAAACAATGGCTCGTTATCACGGCCCAGTATGTCGGCTTTGCCGGCGCGAGGGTATGAAGCTCTTTTTGAAGGGCGAGCGCTGCCACACTGAAAAGTGTGCCATCGAAAAGCGCAATTTCGTTCCCGGCCAGCACGGCAAGGATCGGAAGTCTAAGATTCAGGGCTACGGCCTGCAGTTGCGTGAAAAGCAGAAGGCCCGCCGCTACTACGGCGTGCTCGAAGGCTATTTCCGCAACCTGTTCGAGAAGGCATCCGCGATGAAGGGCGTCACCGGCGACAACATGCTCAGCATGCTTGAGAGCCGTTTGGACAACGTCGTTCTCCGCGCCGGATTTGCCACCAGCCGGGCCCAGGCCCGTCAGCTCGTCCGTCACGGCCATATCAGCGTGAACGGCCGTCGCACCAATATTCCTTCGTTCCAAGCCAAGCCGGGCGACACGCTCGAAGTTGTGGAGAAGAGCCGCAAGGTGACTTCGATCATTGCTTCACGCGACGCCACAGCACACTATCCTTCCCCTAACTGGCTTGATGTGGATCGCGAGAATTTCAAGGCCCGCATCACACAGGCTCCCAAGCGGGAAGACCTGGTTCAAATACAGCTCAACGAACAGTTAATCGTCGAACTGTACTCGAAGTAATTGGCAAGACACACTAACAATTTCTAACTACAAGGAGGCGCATGTTTCGAGGTTTTCAAAAGCCAAAGCGTCTGGTTGCCAATACGGAAACATTGAGCGAGCGGTATGGCATGTTCACGGCTCAGCCGTTTGAACGTGGCTTCGGCACGACGATCGGGAACGCGCTTCGGCGCGCTCTGTTGAGCTCGATCGAAGGTGCCGCGATCACAGCCGTTCGTATCGAGGGAGTCGCGCACGAATTCTCGCCGATCCCCGGAGTCGTAGAGGATGCGACAGACATCATCCTGAATTTGAAGCAAATCCCTTTCAAGATGGCAGGAGAAGGGATCAAGACTGTCCGGTTGAAGTCGGACGGATCTAATGAGTTATTGAGTGGCATGATCGAGACGGACAGCGACGTTGAAGTGCTGGACCGCAACATGCACATTGCGACAGTGAGCCAGGGCGGAAGCCTGACGATCGAAATGCGTTTGAAGATGGGCCGCGGCTATGTCAGCGCAGACCGTAACTTCGACGAAGACCTCCCTTTGGGATACATTCCGATCGATTCGGTGCACTCGCCAGTACGCAAGGTAAATTACAACGTCGAGGCCGCGCGCCTCGGGCAGATGACAGACTTTGACAAGCTGACTCTGGAAGTCTGGACCAACGGTGCCGTTTCGCCTGCCGACTCAATCGGTATGGCGGCCAAGCTGCTGAAGGACCACATGACGATCTTCGTCAACTTCGAAGAGACGCCGGAATCGGTTGAAGAGCCGGTCGAGCGTGCAGCGGGTCAGATGAACGAAGTTCTCAACCGTTCGGTCGAAGAACTCGAACTCAGCGTCCGTTCTTACAACTGCCTCAAAAATGCCAACATTCAGACGATCGGCGATCTCGTACAGAAGACCGAAGCCGAAATGTTGCGCACCAAGAATTTCGGGCGCAAGTCGCTAAACGAAATCAAAGAAATCCTCGGTGGTCTCGCCTTGAGCTTCGGTATGAAGATCGATGCCAGCGGCCGCCTCATCGCCCCCCCGGGCGGTATGTCCATGGAGCCGTTGCCGCTGGGCGACGATGACCTCTAAACGATACGGCAATTAGAAGGAGTTAGGAAATGAGACATCGTAAGGGCGGCTTCAAACTCAAACGCAGCCTTAGTGAGCGCCGCGCGTTACTGCGCAGCCTGGTGACGGCTGTAGTGCTCGATGAACGTATTGAAACGACCATCCCCAAGGCCAAGGCTGCAAAGCCTTTGGTTGAGAAGATGATCACGCTCGCCAAGGAAGGTACACTTCATTCGCGCCGTCAGGCGGCAGCATTCTTGCTGACCCCCGACAGCGTCAAGAAGTTGTTCGACAAGCTGGGACCACGTTTCGGACAGCGCAATGGCGGCTACACGCGTATCGTACGCGTGGGCTTCCGTCAGGGCGATGGCGCCGAAACCTGCAAGCTCGAGCTGGTTGGTAGCGAACTGGTACGCCGCGCAGGCGAACGTGCCAAGCGTCGCGAAGACAAGCTCAAGGCACTGCAGGAAGGCCGCGAGCC
>CANGVB010000075.1 GCA_947456995.1 Bryobacteraceae bacterium
CGTGGCATCAGCACCTACTACATGCCGCAGTTCTACAAGAAGCAATGGGACCCCATCGGTGACGTCAAATCACCAGACCACATCGAACTCGCCGGCCGCACCATGGGCATCGTTGGCATGGGTGGCATCGGTACAGAAATCGGCAAACGCGCTCACTATGGCTTCGGCATGAAGGTATGGGCCACAGACGCCAAGCCCATGCCCAAGCCCGATTTCGTCGACATCCTGCGTGAGCCGGCCTGGTTCCCCGAGATGGCCAAACAAGTGGACGTACTCGTTAGCGCCGCTCCGCACACTCCCAAGACAGAACGCATGTTCAATGAGACGATCTTCCGTTCGATGAAGAAGGGCTCGATCTTTATTGCCATGTCACGCGGCAAACTCTTCGACGACATGGCACTCGTAAAGGTGCTTAAAGAAGGCCACCTCCGTGGTGCCGGCCTCGATGTCTTCCCGATGGAACCAATCCCCGCCACCCATCCGATCTTTGAATGCAACAACGTCGTGATGACGCCGCACACCTCCGGTTGGGGTGTCGAGCGGCAAGAACGTCTGGTTGCGCATTTCGCTGAAAACCTCCGCCGCTACTCGCTCGGCGAACCACTCCTTGCAGTGGTCGATAAAGTAGCGGGTTACTAAGTCCGGATGGCCAGATACGCCGCTGTCGATATCGGCAGCAACTCCATGCGGCTGCTTGTCGCTGATGTCGATGCCCAGGGGCAATTGACGAGGCTGGCTGAAGACCGCCAGGTAACCCGTCTCGGCGAAAGCGTCTTCACCCGAGGCATCCTCGACGAGAACGCCATCCGCCTTACCGAAGAAGTGCTCACCCGCTTTAGGGGAATTGTCGCTTCGCATGGCGGCGCAGCCATGCGTGCTGTCGCCACCAGCGCCACCCGTGACGCCAGCAATCAGGCCGACTTTCTCTACCGCGCCACTGCCGCACTCGGCGCTCCAATCGAGATCATCAGCGGCATCGAAGAAGCCCGCCTGATCGGCCTCGGCGTGAACGTAACCTGGCCCCAAAACGACGAGCCTGTCCTGATCATCGACGTCGGCGGTGGCAGCGCCGAATTCGTCCTCATGCAATCCGGATCCATGGTGGAAGGCTACTCGCGCCCGCTGGGTGCCGTGCGTCTCAAAGAAGTCTTTCTCGACAAAGACCCGCCCCGCCGCGACCAGATCCTCCGCCTCCAGGAATTCATCGACGAAAAGCTGGAGCTTGTTGTGCGACGTCTCGGCCGACAGGCCTTCGTGCGCGGCATCGCCACCTCTGCCAGCGCCGCAGCCATCGTCTGCGCCATCAACGGCATCGCACGCAACGAGCGTGTTGCCGCAAACCAGCAATCCGCCACTCAGGAACAAGTACGCAAACTCTACCGCGAACTGATTGAAATGCCGATCGAGCGTCGCCGCACCATCACCGGCATCGGGCCCCGCCGCGCAGAGATCATAGTTGCTGGCGTCGCCGTCTTCCTGCGGGCGATGGAGCGTTTTGACCTGCGTGCCCTCCATTACTCAAACGCCGGTGTCCGCGAAGGCATCATCGCCGATCTCGACAACCGCGGAGGCCAGTCCCGTCGCAGCAGCAAACTCCCCGACGAGCTTCGCCGCACTGTTGAGACCCTCGCTAAGCGCTACGGCATCTCGCTCGCCCACGCCAAAGTCACTGCAGCCTTCGCCGTTGAACTCTTCGACCGTCTACGCCCCCTGCACCGCCTCGACCCCTCGTACGCACGCCTGCTCGAAGCCGCCTGCCACCTGCTCGATGTCGGCCATTACGTCAGCGACACCAGCCACCACAAGCATTCCCACTACCTGGTCAAACACGCGGATCTGCCCGGTTTTACCGAAGACGAAAAGCAGCTCATCGCGCTCCTCTGCCGCTTCCATCGCAAGAGCACCCCGGCCAATCGTCACGCGGAGCTATCAGTACTCTCTGCCTCGCAGCGACGCGCTCTTGAACTGCTGGTGCCTTTCGTCCGTATCGCCGACGCTCTAGATCGCAGCCGCGACCAGCACGTCCGCCTCGCCCGTTGCGAAATCCGCGGCGACGAAGTGATCCTCACCCTTGAAGCTGAAGAAGGCAAAGATTATGCTCTTGAGGAGTGGGCCGTAGAACGCAGCGGTGCCGCCTTCCGGTCTGTCTACGACAAGCACCTTGTGGTCAGCAAAGGCTACTGATTAGAACAGCACCTTCAACCCAAGTTGCACATTGCGACGATCATTGAAGCGCGTATTGCTCACCTGCCCAAAATCTGCCGCGCCAACCGTGAGCCCGGGCGGAGCGAACTGTGGCGTGTTGGTAAGGTTGTAAGCTTCAGCACGGAACTGTACCCGGATGCTCTCCCGGATGCGGAAGTTCTTCGCCAGATTGATGTCGGCATGGTGTGTACCATCAGCGCGAAGATTCGGAGTAAAGCGAGGAGCATTACCCAGGGTGAAGGCCGCTGGAGCGCGCACTGCGCTTGTGTTGAACCAGTTCGAAGGGGTCCGTTCACTCACGTTCAGATCCTTCAGGTTGGCAACACTGGCATTCTGAATTGAGAAGCCGTAGGTTGCCAGCGTGTTGGGCGATTCCAGCCGCAGCGGCAGGCCAGAAGCAAAGCGCGCCGTTGTGGCCAACTCCCAACCACCGGCGATGAATTCTGCGGCTTTCGGCAAATTCGATCCGAACTTGCGGCCCTTCCCAACTGGAACCTCATACAGTACCGTTGCTGCAAAGCTATGGGGAACATCGTGGGCGCTTACAGAGCGGTCTGCACTAAGATTGTTCACATCGCGGAAGCGTTCATTGATAATCCAGCCCTGATTCTCGCTGGCATTATCGATTGCCTTTGAAAACTGGTAGCTCGTCAATAGCGTAAAGCCAGAGCGCAGGGTTTTGTTGTACTTGAGGTACAAGGCGTTAAACGAAGACGTTGCTCCAGGCGTATCTCCATTGAGCTCCACGGTATTGAACTGCGGGAATGGACGAAGCAACCGATGGCGAGGAACCGTTCGTCCCGCAAACACACCAGTTGTGAATTGCCCAAAAAACGGATTGGTGACCTGATCGTTGAGCGTGTTGCCAAGCGATAGCGCACTGGCCGGAAGCTGGTTTACGTTCAGCAATCCGCCCAGGTTGAGCTTGCGCCCCAGCACGCCTGAATAACCAACTTCGAGAACACTGCCCTGGCCAAGTTCAAACTGAAGATCAAATGAGAAGTTCTGCGTGTAGCCAGTGGTTCTGTTTCTCTGCACTGCGGTTACATCCGATCCTGTTTGAGTCAGCAGCCCGCGGCTGGACCCAACCGGCCGGTTGACACCATTGGGGAAGGGATTGGAAAGAGGGTCCTGCGGACTGATGCCATCGCCACCCCGGGAAGTCGCCCAGTTCGTTGTGACGGTGAAGCCATCCGTACCTGCGGCCGGGCCGCCCTGCAGCGCATTGCAGCATGCCTGCAGATAGAAGATTCCATAGCCGCCGCGGGCTACGATGCGGCTGGTTGCCTTGTAGGCGAAACCGATGCGCGGGGCAAGATCGATCGAGTCCAGCTGTGTCTGGCCTCGATCATCCTCATTCACAAAAACAAGGCCGCCGCGAAGATCAAGCCCGGTCACCTGGCTTAAGGGATTGCGCGCCGAATAGTCGAAATAGTTATACCGGTTGTAGCGCTCTGTGCGGGGGCGTTGCTGTTCCAGGCGAAGACCTGCATTCAGCGTAAGGCGGCTGGTAACGCGCCAATTGTCCTGAACATAGACGCCGTAATACTTGGCGAGCGGCGCAGGTTGTACGCGGTTAGTGATCGCGTTGTTTACTGCAGTCACGCCGCCTGTTGCGCCCGTAGCGGCAGCTCCAATACCAGTGCCAAGAATAAGAGACGCCACCGAGTTGCCAGAACTGGCACTCGACACCGCCGCATTCGGCCCCGAGGTCATACCTCGGTCAAAGGCAAAGTCAGCAGACCGGATGTCGATCGAGTTCAGATAGGAATTCTCAAGGCTCAGACCAAACTTGAGGCTGTGCCGCCCAAGCTCTCGCGTTGCGTTCAACTGCGCATTGTCCGTTCGGCGGGGGAAGTTCAGAATTCGGCCATTGGATAGCGTGGCATAGCCGGCGACATTAAATTGCGGCATATGCGGCGAATCCATCTGCGAGACAAGGTTGGCAGGCAAGCCAATCGTTGTTCCCAATATGCCATCTCTCAAAGTGACGGGCAGCGACTCCTCACGCCAGCGTCCGCTGCCAGCCGTGAAGTTGATGACCAGACGAGGCGATGAAACCCAGGTGGCTCCAAAGGTTGCGTGATAGCGCGGGGAAGTGCCCTCACTTCCAGAATCTCCTCCCGTCCCAAAGAAGCGCGGGGTGACGCCTTGTTGCTCTGCATAAGTGATGCGGCCATACATGGTCAACTTCTCGCTCTTGGCCCAATCTACGCGCCCATCAGTGCGCCAGTTGTTGGTGATCGATGTTCCCGCACCAAAGTAGTTGTTGGCGTTGGTGATTGCGTTCGTTGGGATAGCGTTTGCACGTGGGTATAGTTCAAGAACTTTAGCTCCCACCCCGTCCCAGCGGGTGCGGGGAATCGAGTTGCCGGGGAACGCATCACGAATCGAGCCCGACCCATTCGGATTGGCCCGAGTCGTAAAGGGGTCAAACACCAGTGCGCTCGTCCCGTCGGGATTGAATGTTCTTGAGAAATCGCCGGTCCGCTCAAGATCAGTCGGAACCGTTTGTGTTGTCGTTGCGGGTGATCCCTGCTTCAGGCCCTCATAAGTGGTCAGGAAGAAAAGACGCTTGGATTTCAGGATCGGGCCAGAGAGATTTCCACCAAATTGATGACGCTTGAACTCCACCCTTGGCCGCCCCACCCGGTTGTTGGCCCAGGCATTGGCATCCAGATTGTCATTACGCAAAAATTCGAATGCAGAGCCATGGAAGTCGTTCGATCCACCCTTGGTGACCACGCTGACAATTCCGCCACCAGACTTCCCAAATTCGGCGTCGTAGCTATTGCGAGTTACCTGTACTTCCTGCACGCTCTCAACCGAGGGCGAGGCAAGCAATCCGCCCCAGTCGCCGGCCGTTGCCGGGATACCGTCAACCAGTACCAACCCGGACATATCTCTACCGCCATTGAACGCAAAGCGGGCAACATTCTGGTCCGACGTGTTGTTGGACTGCGCCACCGACATCGAAGTCACTCCGGCCATCGCATGAACAGCAACAAATGGGTTGCGCGCACTGGCTGGCAGGCTCAGCATCTGTTTGCGGTCAATCGTAAACGATTGGTTGGCGCTCTGTGTATCGAGCTGCGCCGCCGCTGCCTGAACTTCGATCGATTCGCTGAGCTGGCCCAGTACCAGACTTGCATTCAGTTCGGCTGCCTGGTTACTCCTGACGGTGAACGCAGTAGTTGCAAACTGCTTGAAGCCTTTGGCCTCCACTTGTAGCGTGTACTCTCCCGGAGCGATCTGCGAAAAGACATACCGGCCATCCGCCCCAGACGTGGTCTGGCGCGATTCGCTGGTGGCGGCGTTCTTGATCCTGACACTTGCTCCGGGCACGGGCGCGGCCCCGGGGTCGCTAATCAAGCCAGAAATGCTGCCTGAAAAGGCTTGCGGGTAAAGACTGGTGGCTACCAGACACAACAAGGGTAATAGCGTAATGCGACTGAGCACGATGACCTCATCTGAAGGGCCCAAACCGATCTATCGGTTGGTCCAATGAGACAGAGTTTATGTGTCTACTGAACTAACGACAAGTTGGGATGGTGTTTGTAAACGTTTCCAAACTGTTGAAAACAGGTATAGAATCTATGCAAGGAAGCGTCAGGGTTAGTGCAGAATCAGCTTGGGCAATTCACCGCAGAACAAAAGCTGACAGCTCTTGAGGCTGCTCTTCAAAGCAATACTTTTGCCCGAAGTACCCAGCTCAAGCGCCTGCTCACCTATCTGGTAAGGCGTGAAATCGACGGCTCACCAGAGAATCCCACCGAGTACGAAATCGCTGTTGAAGCTTTGGGGATGCCTGCTGATTTCTCCCCGGGTGAAGATTCCACGGTACGCAATCGAGCCCACAGCTTGCGCAAGAAACTGGAAGATTTGTACCGGCTCGAACTTCCCGAGTCTCCAATTAGAATCGAATTTTCCAGAGGCACCTACCTTCCCAGATTCCTGGAAGCCACACCTCTTGCCGAGCCCAATCCGAAGCTGGTTCTCTCTGAGGCTCCAGATGAGCTGGATCTCCCAGTTCCCTGGAGAAAAGGGCCTTCCAGACTCTTGCCTGTTGCCACCTTTGTGGCCGGTGCTTTGTTGGCTGGTCTGGCCTTCCTGATTTCTGGGTATCGGTTCCCGGTCTCAAAAGTAGATCCGATCTTGCGTGAGGTCTGGGGCCCAATCCTCGATGAAGATGCAAACGCCTTAATTTGTGTCGCAACCACGCCTCAGATGCCGATTCGAAGTATTCCAGGCCAATGGAAGCCACTCGCTGGCGAACCCTTCCTCGAAGCGCCACCCAACGTAGTGGAATGGTATTCCAAGCTACGGCCTCAATCTACTGGGAACAAGATTTATCTCCTTCCCACAACTAATTCAGTTGGCCTCGGTGACGCATTTGGCGCGGCTTCTGCCGCCAAACTACTAACGATGGCTGGTGCCTCATATCAGGTAGTGGCAGAACGATTGGTTCCCCTGGCCGCCATGCGTAAGCGCAATGTGGTGGTGATGGGGGGAGCTTCCGATACGGAGACAGTCAAGCAGATATTGACTGACCGTCCCTTCAAGCTCGAATTCAATCCAGCAACGGGAGACTATTCGATCGTTGAGCAAAAGCCGGGCGGCCGCATTTTTGCCGCAAAGCGAAACTCCGACAATGTCCTCATCGAAGCATACGGAATATTGACTATCCTCCCGAGTGAGGGTAGCGACGGCCAGCAGCGGATGATTTTGGTAGTTGGCTCTTACACGGCCGGTGTGCAGGGTGCGATGGACTTCCTCAATTCTCCCGACGCTCTGCGCGACTTCAAGAACCGCATCGGTGGCAAAATTCCTGCTGCCTATCAGATTGTCGTGAAAACTCGCATCGACAAAATGCTGCCTCTGAGTTCCCGCTATGAGACACACGCCCTGATCGACTTAAACTAAAGGAGCTTCGGGAACTGATGAAAAGACTCTTGTTTTGTCTAGGTTTTGCTTCCCTCGCATTGGCCGAGCCCCGCTTCCTGCTGCACGAGGTCGCCCGCGATCTCAGCGAAGGCGTCAGCGTCTTCGACGTTAACCGCGATGGCCGTCTCGACGTCGTAAGCGGAGCCTTCTGGTATCAAGCCCCAGACTGGAAACCCCACCGCTTTCGCGAGGTCGGCTCCATCAATGAATACGTCATCAACTGCGGTGAGTTCGCCGTCGACGTCAATGGCGATGGCTACGAAGACATCCTCTCCGCCGGCTGGCAGGAAGATGGCATCTACTACTTCGAGAACCCCAAACAGATCGGCCCCATCTGGCCCAAGCGCAAAATCGCCTCATCGAAAGACACCGAAGGCCTCGCCATGGCCGATGTTGACGGCGATGGCATCCGCGATCTCCTGGTCTCCAACTACAGCCGCCAGCCCTTCTTCTGGATCCGCATCACCAAGGCTGGCCAATTCGAAGTGCACCCCATCCGCCCGAATGGTGAAGGCAACGGACACGGTATCGGCTTCGGCGATATCGACGGCGACGGCAAAGGTGACATCGTCACCGAACGCGGCTGGTTCCGTCAGCTCAACTGGCAAAAGGACCAATGGGAGTATCACGCGGACTTTGAACTCCACGATGCCTCAATCGAGATGATCGTGAAAGATGTAAACGGCGACGGCAAAGCCGACATCATCTACGGCCGTGGCCACGCCTTCGGCCTTTACTGGCTCGAGCAGCAGCCCGGAGGCAAATGGCAACGCCACACGATCGACGAATCTTTCTCCCAGGTCCATACCGTCGCTCTAGCCGACCTTGATGGCGATGGCAAACCCGAACTCCTTGCAGGCAAACGTTACCGCGCCCACAACGACAAAGACCCTGGCGCCTTCGAGCCTCTTGCCTTCCACTATTACAAGTTCACCCCGGGCCCAAAAGTCGCGTTTTCCCGCTACACCCTGGCAATGAATTCCCCCGCCAGCCCCGGAATGCAGTTGATCGTAAAGGATCTCGACGCCGACGGAGACCTCGATATCATCACTGCCGCCAAGAGCGGTCAGTACTGGTTTGAGAACCTCACCGTGAACAAGGTGCCCGACTCAAACCGAGAGACTTTTTACCAACACTTTCCAACTCGCAAATAGCTTTGGTATCCTAGGAGAGTCCTGACGCTGGGAGATCGTTCAATGGTAGGACAGCAGACTCTGACTCTGCTTATCGGGGTTCGAGTCCCTGTCTCCCAGCCACTTATCTTCTAATTTCAATCCCCCCCACAAAACTCCGTCCTGGCATCCGGATCCCCACAAATTCCTCATACCGCGTCGACGTCAAATTAGCCAATTGCAGATAAGGCCGCACCCGGTGCTTCTGCCAGCTCCCATATACATCCCAGACCGCATAAGGTGAGCGTCCAAAACGCTCCATTGCCCCCAACCGGCTACGCGCAATCCACCCATCCCCAAAAGCCGCCTGCCAACTCGCCACACCCGAATGCCGGGGGTAGTTGAACACGTACTTCGACTGCAAGCCGTTCAATACGCTCTGCGCCCCATTCAGGCCCGTATAGGCAAGCTCCACGCGGTGCACCCGCGCAATCGTACGCCGCCAATGCGCCTCCACCCCGGTAAAATTCAAAGCCTGAAAATTCGTCGCCCGCCAGATCGAAGCCGGTGAAGTCCGCACAAAATCAATGCCGTCCTTCTCACGACGCTGAAACACCGTCACTCCAACCGGCCCCAGATCGAGACCCCCCTCGAAAGACCATGCCCTCTCTGGCCGCAAGAGCGGGTTGCCTTCATTGGCCGGGTCCCGGTAAAAGAGATCCGTATAGGTGGGCAAGCGAAAAGCCCGGCTCACCGAAGCCCGCAACTTGGCCCGCGAAGAGATCCAATACCCCGCCCCCACCGAAGGATTCCACTGATGCGCGAAATTCCGGTAAATCTCATCCCGCAACCCAATCGTCAGCGAAAACCGCTTCAGCGCCCGCACATCGTAAGCCACATAGAACGCACTGCGCGCCCGTGAATGCTGCCCCAGATTGTTGGAATCAATCCGGTCTCCAATCACTTCTGCCCCATAATGCAGGCGGCCTCCAGCCACAAACGAATCACTCCTTCGCAGCGCCCCCTGATAGGTCTCTACGATATGGCGATTCGTATAAACCTGAGGCCGGTCGCGATAAAGAACGAATAAATCCGTATGCCGCCGGTAGGCGAAACTCGCTTCCGTCCGCTCCCCGATCCCCTGCCGAATCCCCGCAAACCAGCTTTTGGTGCGCTCCCAGGAGTTGAAATTCCCATAGAACTGTTCTGCCCCAAAGGGCCGGTCATTGAGCCCCAACAGGATCGAAGTACGGCGATAGCTGCTCTGCGAAGCAACAGACAGATTCCGGTAATCGCGATTCGGCATGAAGCCAGTGGAGAAATCCCGGGCAAAGGTGAATTGCTGCGCGATGCCCCGCCCGCGAAAGGCCACAGACGCATGTTGCTGCTGCGTCCCAAAATTCCCAAGCCCCGCCCGCAGCTTCACCTCAGTGGTTTCGGGGACAGTGGTGATCACATTCAAAACACCCGCGGTTGCGTCTGACCCATAGAGGGTAGAACCGGAGCCCTTCAGCACTTCCACCTGCGAGATCGCCTCCAGCGGAATGGGCAAATCCATACTCAGATTCGAGGTCTGAACACTATTCAGCCGAAAGCCATTCCACAACACAAGGGTCTGCCCAAAACTCCCACCGCGAATCGACAATCCGCTTTGCACCCCATTAGGTGCCCGCCCCCGCAAATCGAGTGAGGGGTCCAGGTGCAAAAAGTCGACGATAGATGCACTCAAGGGAATCAGCGGCCGCGCCGCAATCGCCCTCACCGCACGCTCAGATTCCTCCAGCGGAATCGGCTCATAAGCCCCAGTCACAACAACACTCTGTTTTTCCTGCGCGA
>CANGVB010000076.1 GCA_947456995.1 Bryobacteraceae bacterium
CCCCCAACTACTTGACCATCCACAACTTCACTCACCAGCGCCTCACCTTCAGCGCCAAAGCGAGTATGCACCTCCACGCGTCCACCCACCACTGCCGCCACCCCAAGCGCACACCACACACAAGGTGCCCACCAATTCTTCTTCTCACCCTCCACCCAATTCAGCGTCGGCGTCAGCGAGAACGGATGCAACACCCACGGCTCACAAACATGCGGATGCAACACCACACCATGAATGTCCGATAGCCCCCGCAATAAACCCTCAACATCCTCCACGCCCAGCCGCGAAGTCAGGGCCGCATTAGAAGGGCAAACGCCATCCTCCACCAGCCCTCTCACCAACTCATAATGCAACCGCGACAACGCCTCTTCATTCATCCCACCAAAATAACAGGGCCCCATTTCTGGGGCCCCATCTTCCAACAATTGTGATCAAGCCAGCCTTAGGCCCACTTGAATCCTTCCTTCGCCATCGGCAAGGTCCGAACACGAATCCCGCTCGCGGCAAAGATCGCATTCGCAATCGCCGGCAGCACAGGCGGCAACGGTGGCTCACCCAGTCCAGTCGGCGAATTCTTGCTCTTGATGAAGTGCACTTCAATCTCGGGCGGTGCCTGCTTCATCCGCACCATCTGATGCTGATGGAAGTTCGTCTGTACAGTCCGGCCGCGATCAATCGTGATTTCCTGCGCCATCAATTCGCTCATGCCGTCAATGATTGCGCCCTCCACCTGATTCTTCGCGCTGCTCGGGTGAATGATCTCGCTACCGACATCACCTACGGCCCAGACCTTGTGTACCTTCACACGCTTCTGCGCATCGACACTCACCTCAGCCACCTGGGCAAAATACCCGCTGTGACTATAGTGGAAGCCAACGCCCATCCCCGTGCCTTTGGCCAGCTTACGCTTGCCCCAGCCACTCTTCTCGGCCACAAGCTGCAAGCAAGCCTTCATGCGTCCAGCATCATAAGCTTCCATGCCCTTGCCCACCACCGGCTGATCCCCCAGCAGGTCCAGACGGAACTGCACAGGATCCTTACCAGCAGCATGAGCCAGCTCATCGATAAAGGAATGGATCACCCATGCCAGCGAATTCGACCTCGGCGCACGTAGCGGCCCGGTCGGTACCTTAGTCGGAATCAGGGTTGCTTCCACGCCAAAGTTCGACACAAAGTTCGCCGGAAAATCTCCCGGTGAAATGTTCGACGAAGACACAAACTTCTCGCCTTCGCCAAAGCTCACAAAGTGGTCATGCCAACCGACAATCTTGCCACTGGCATCCACCGCTCCGCGCATATGCTGATACCCGCCAGGGCGATAAAAGTCATGGCGCATATCGTCTTCGCGAGTCCACAACAGCTTGATCGGCGTACCAGGAATCTGCTTGGCAATCCAAGCTGCTTCAATCATGTAGTCGTTGGCAAGACGTCGTCCAAAGCCACCACCGGTCCGCAACTGGTGCACGGTAATGTCAGCCGGCTTGAGGCCCAAGGCACTAGCCGCCATCTGCTGGCCGCGTCCCGGAGTCTGGCTCGGAGCCCAAACTTCCAGCTTGCCGTCCACAAAGCGTGCCGCGCAATTACCCGGCTCCATCTGTGCGTGCGAGATAAACGGATACTGATACTTCGCATCCACCTTCTTCACACCGCCAGCGATTGCTGCTTCCACGTCACCATCCTTGCGAATGGCAAACGCGGGCTTAGCCGCAAACAATTCCTTCGCCTTGGCATCGTAACCAACGCTGGTATGCGAAACCGTCGGGCCTTCTTCCCAAACCACTTTCAGCTTCTTGCGGGCTTCATTGGCGTACCACCACTTCTCAGCCACAATCGCCACACCGCTCGCCAGGCTCGACACATCGCCATTGCCTTCAACGATAAACGCATGCGTCACGCGAGGCATTTTCTTGATCTCATCGAGGTTCGCGCTAACAGCCTTGCCACCATAAACAGGGCACTTCTCGTAAACCGCAAACAGCATGCCCGGCAGCTTGAAGTCGATGCTGTAGATCGGCTTGCCAGTCACCATCGCAGGCAGATCGATCGTCGGCATGCTCTTACCGATAATCTTGTAATCCTTGGCATCCTTCGGCTTCACTTGATCCGGCTTCGGCATCGGCAGCGCAGCGGCCTTCGACGCAATCTCGCCATAGCTCACGCTCTTGCCACTAGCCTTGTGCAGCACGCGGCCCATCTCGGTCGAGCACTCTTCCACTGGCACACCAAGGCTCGTCGCCCCGGCCTGCACCAGCATCAGGCGCGCAGTAGCACCCACCTGCCGCAACAGATCCCAGTTATTCGGAGTAGACCGGCTACCACCCGCAGACTGCGAACCAAACTTCACTTCATCGAGGTCGCCCTGCACCACACGCACAAGCTTCCAGTCGATGTCGAGTTCTTCCGCCAGAATCATCGGCAGAGCAGTCTTGATGCCCTGGCCCATTTCCGGATTCTTGCCGGTCAGCGTAACCATCCCATCCGGCGCAATCTTCACAAACGCATTCGGGTCCAGCGGAGCCTGTGCCCTGCGCGGCCCTTGTGCCAGCGCCTCGTGGCCCCCAATCAACATTCCGCCGCCGCTCAGCAGCGAAACCTTCAGAAAGAAACGACGGCTATTCATTGTTGTTAGCCCCCGAAGCGTTAGAGGTCTGCATCAAACGTGCCGCCAAATGGACGGCCTTCTTGATACGCGTATAGGTGCCACAGCGGCAAAGGTTGCCATCGAGAGCATTCTCGATCTCGGCATCGGTCGGGTTTGAGTTCTTCGCAAGCAGCGCTGCCGCAGTCATCAATTGACCCGCCTGGCAGTAACCGCATTGCGGTACATCCATTTCCATCCACGCCTTCTGCAGTGCATGCGCCCCCTCAGGCGACAGCCCTTCAATCGTCGTGATCTTCTTGCCAGCCACCGACGACACAGGAGTCAGGCACGAGCGAATCGGCACCCCATCCTGATGTACAGTACAAGCACCGCATTGTCCAGCACCACACCCAAACTTCGTGCCGCACATTTCCAACTCATCGCGTAACACCCACAACAGGGGCATGTTCGCAGGGACTTCAACACTAACGGGCTTCCCGTTCAGCGTCATCGCTATGGCCATTGGCAAACTCCTTTCTGCTATTGTGGCAGAACTCGAAAGCCTCCTCAGGCCACTTCTTGCAAATTGCTGGGCGACGCCATGATGGCAACTGTTGTGGGTTCAGGAATCGACTGTCCGTCTTCGATCAGATCCTCGAGGTAGAGGTCGATCGCTTCTTGTATGTTGTGGGCGATTTCTTCAAGCGAATCGCCCACAGTGATGCACCCAGGCAAATCGGGCACATAAGCCGACAAATTACCGTCGGCCTGCTCTACAACCACCGCGTAAGCTCGCATCATTCTTGTGATCCCGTAAAATAGAAGCTATGTCCGCTATCGAACAAATCGAGCAAGCAATCGAGAAGCTTTCACCCGAAGACTTCTTCCGCCTCTCGCAGTGGATCCATGAGCGTGAGCAATCTCAATGGGACCTCGAACTCGATGCAGACTCAGTATCGGGCAAGCTGGACTCACTCTTCAGCGAAGCGGCCCATCCTGAGCCTAAACCATTTCCGCCAACAAAATGACATCTGTCGGTACGAAACGATTCTGGCAGCTATATCGCAATCTGCCCGAACCCATCCGGCAACTTGCCGTCAAAAACTACCACCTCTGGCGAAGCGACCCAAGTCACCCCTCACTTCGATATAGACTCCTTGCTGGTTCCACCAATCGATTCACAATCCGGGTGGGTGCACATCACCGGGCTTTAGCTTTGCAATCTACCGGCAAAATTACTTGGGTCTGGATCGGTACTCACGCCGAGTACGATCGACTCACGCGTTAGCCTTCTAACCACAACGTCACACACCATTCATCCCCCTTTAACACCCGCCTCCTAACCTCAAAGCTACATGCGCTTTCTAGTTCTTCTCTTAGCCGCCACAAGTGTCTTCGCACAGTCCAACGCCTCCGACGCCGCCATGGACGGCTACATCCAGGACGCTTCCGGTGCCCGTATCGCCGCAGCCCAAATCGCTGCCCGCAACATCTCCACCAACGTCGAAATCACCACCACAACCAACAGCGAAGGCTACTACCGTTTCCCGCTCCTCAAGGTCGGCGAATACGATCTCCGCGTCTCCGCAACAGGCTTCTCAGAATTCAAACAGTCCGGCATCCGCCTCTCGGTCGGCAAGCAAGCCCGCATCGATGTCTCCCTAAAAGTAGGGGCCCTCACCGATAGCGTCACTGTCACCGCAGACGCCGCAATCGTCGATCAGGGCAAGATCGCCCAGCAGGAAGTCCTCGGCGAAAAAGAAATCCGCTCCCTCCCCATCACCTCCCGCAACGTCTACAACTTCCACCTCCTCGGCCCCGGCGTCAAAGGCATCCCCTCCACCGGCTTCGGCACCACCCAGTTCACCTTCGGCGGTAGCAACCGCTCCACCTGGACCGTCGATGGCCTCGACAACACAGCCCGCCGCAACGCCCGTCAGATCCGCCTCGTCATCTCAACTCCAGAATCGGTCCAAGAGATGCAAGTCATCTCCGGCGCATACTCCGCAGAATTCGGACGCGCCGCCGGCGGCGTCATCAACGTCATCTCCCGCTCTGGCACTAACGATCTTCACGGCTCCGGCATGGGTCTCTACCGTCCGCTCGAAACCACCGCCCGCGCACCCCTCGCTGCTACGCGAGCCGATCAGACCTGGTGGATGGTCGCCGGCAACCTCGCCGGCGCAATCAAAAAAGACCGCCTCTGGTTCTTCATCAATGACGAGTTCAATCCCCTCAAGATCCCCCAACCCGTCACCATCCTTCCTGCCAATGCAACAGCCTTGAACCTCCCTGCCTCAGACCTCGGCAACTCCCCCTTCGGTGAAACCTTCCACACCCCCAGCGCAAAGTTGAACTTTAAACTCAACGACAAAAACTCCGGCTTCCTCCGCTACAACCGCTTCACCAACGATCAGCCTGGCGGCGGTGGCGGCCTCACCACCATCGGCCGCAGCCTCACCTTCGAAGACCGCATGAACGGCGGTGCCGCCCAACTTGCCACAGTCATCTCACCCAACCTCCTCAACGAATTCCGCTTCGGCATCAACCGCCGCGCCGAGACCCGTGAAACCTACGTCCCCGGCCAGCCAAACGGCGCTCAGATCAACATCAACAACGTCGCAAATTTTGGAGTCAACCCACTCGCCGGCTCAGGCTCGGTCGAAGCCTCAACCCAGTTCATCAACAACCTCTCCTGGACCAAAGGCCGCCACACCATCAAAACCGGCATTGATTACCAAACCACCAACTTCGACGTTCGTAGCGCCCTCACCCGCCTCTTCAGCTTCAACGGCCTCGCCGCCGTCTCCGGTGTCCGCCCCGCCGTCACTCCTCTCGACCAATACCTCAATACCCTGCGCGGCACCATCGACCCAGCCACCCAACGCGCTTTCACCTACACACAGCTCTCGCAGGATCTCGGCGAAAACTCAGTCAAGCTCCGCTTCAACTTCATCAACCTCTTCGTCCAGGACGAATACCGCATCAACTCCCGACTCACCCTCAACCTCGGTGTCCGCTACGAACTCATCCTCTTCCCCGTCCTCGACGACAAAGCTCCCTACGAGCTTTCACGCCGCATCAACAACGACAAGAACAACATCGCCCCCCGCATCGGCCTCAGCTACTCGCCCTTCAAGGATGGCAAGACTGTCATCCGCGCGGGCTACGGTCTCTTCTACGATTCGCCCAGCCTCTCGCTCGTCTCTAACGGCGCACAGGTTAATGGCCGTCGCATCCTTAACTACACTGTCCCCGGCACAGACCTCCGCTCCCCGGTCTTCCCCAACCTCCTCGCCACCACAGACCCCAGCTTCCAGACTCCCCCCAACGTCACTGCCTTCCCCAAAGACTTCCAGGTCATGTACGCCAACAATGCCAGCTTCCAGATCGAACGCCAGCTCTTCGACGACATGTCTCTCAATCTGCAATACAGCTACTGGGGCCACCGCTTCGGTTCTTACTCGCGCGACATCAACCTCAGCGCCCCCACCGGCAACCTCGCTGACGGCCGCCCCATCTATCGGGGCAGCCTCGGCCGTCCCGACACCCGCTTCCGCCAGATCAACCTCGTAGAATCGGGCGGCAACGGCAACTACAACGGCCTCGATCTCACGCTCCGCAAGCGCTTCAGCAAAGGTGTCCTCCTCAGCGCTTCCTACTCCTGGTCCCACGCTCTTGCCAACTCAGAACTCGACGGCAGCACTCTCTCCGATCCCTCCAACCTCGCCCGTGACTACGGCAACGCCTCCACCGACGTCCGTCACAACTTCACCGCACAAGGCCTCTGGGCTCCCCAGTTCAAATTCATCAAGGGCCTCGAAGTCTCAAGCGTCTTCTTCTACAATTCCGGCTACCCAATCAACGCGCTCGCCGGTGCTGACCTCAACAACGATCTTGTCCTCAACGATCGCATCATCGGCCGCGGCCGCAACGCCTTCCAGGGCCCTAACTTCGCCCAGATGGATCTCCGCCTCGCCCGTAAGATCAAGATCTTCGAAGGCCAGACTCTTGAGCTCATCGCCGAATCCGAAAACTTCCTCAATCGCTTCAACCCCGGCTGCAGCATCGCTAGCTGCACAGGCGCTGTAGTCAATCGCGACGGTGCTGCCGACTTCGGCCGCATCACTGCCACCCGCCCCGGCCGCGTCTTCCAGTTCGGCATGAGGTACAGCTTCTAATGCGCAAACTCGCAACCCTCCTTCTCATCACCCAACTCGCCTTCCCCTGGGGCCCACGCGCACACAGTGTCGTCAACCGCGCCGCTGTCCAGCTCCTCGCAGAAAACAGCCCCACCTTCCTCAAGGCCCACGAAGACTGGATCACCTACTGGGCTCCCATCCCAGACACCTACCGCGGCATCTCAGACCCCAACTCCAAGATCCTCGAAGACCCCAACCACGGCTGGTTCCAGGAGCAATTCAGCTTCCTCAAAACCATCCCCCGCTCGCGCTACGAATTCGTCCTCGCCCTTTACGACGAACACAATCGCCTCAAGGCCAAAGACCCCGAACGCGCCAAGCTCACCAACGTCCGCTGGACCGGCACGCTCCCCTACGCCGTCATGGAAGACTACGAGCACCTCCGCATCTCCATGCGCCGTTATCGTTTAGCCAAGGACGAAAAGCTCAAGCGTATGATCGAGCTCGAAATGGCCGGCTACATGGGCCGCCTCGGCCACTACATCGCCGACGCCGCCATGCCCCTCCACGTCTCGATCCATCACGACGGCTGGGTCGGCCCCAACCCCAAAGAATACACAAGAGACCCGCGCGTCCACGGCCGCTTTGAATCCCAGTTCGTAGACCTCATCGAACTCAAAGAATCCGACTTCAAACCCCTAATCAAAGAAGCGAAGAGAATCGAAGACCCCTGGCAAGCCATCCTCGATCACATCGCCATGAGCTTCTCTCACGTGGAAGAAGTCTACGAACTCGACAAGCTCGGCGCATACACCCAGAAAGACCACGAGCAAGCCCGCAAGCTCGTCTATAAGCTGATGGCCAAATCAAGCGAGCTCCTCCGGGACCTCACCCACACCGCCTGGCTCGAATCCGAACAGATGCCCCAGATGCCCCGAGGCCCCTTCGACCCCAAGCGCAACCCCATCAACCCGGAAAACCCCAACTACAACCCCGCAACAGGAACTGCACCTCCAACAATCAAATAGCGCCTCCAGCCTGCTACGATACAAGCCTAAGAACTAGTGCCGTACGCAGAAATAGAGCTCTCCCTCAACCCGCTTGGCCAAAGCCTTTACCAGGTGGAGCTCCGCATCACAGACCCAACTACCGATGCCCTCCGGCCTCCAGCCCAGGGCCGGGCCACCCTCAACCCTGATACCTTCGCTGACCTCGAATCAACACCCCTCGAATACGGCAGGCTCCTCGCCACGCAAGTCTTCTCCACCCCAGAAGTCCAAAAAGACTGGGCCGAAGCCCTTACAGCCTTCCGCGCCAAAGACCTCGAGATCCGCCTCCGCCTCCGCCTCGCCTCAGGCGACATCACCCTGCAGTCATTTCGTTGGGAACTTCTCACCGATCTCAATGGCGACGTCGCCCTCAGCACCTCCAAAGAAATCCATTTCTCCCGCTTCCTCTCAAGCCGCGACTGGCGCAACGTCAAACTCTGTCCCCGCCAGGGCCTCAAAGCCACCATCGCCATTGCAGCCCCCACAAATCTCAAAGAAAGCCTCAACCTCGCCCCCATCGACATCACCAAAGAGTCCGAGCCAATTCTCGCCGCCCTCAAAGATATCGAAACCACGCTTCTCCCTCATCCGCTCACTCTGACGTCCCTCACCGAAGCCCTCCAAACCTCGCCCGACATCCTCTACCTCGTCTGCCACGGCATGGTCATTGATGACAAGCCCATCCTCTGCCTTGCTGACGATCAGGGCCTCGCTACCATCACCGCAGCCAAAGATCTGGTAACCGAAATCGCTCGGCTAGATCCGCCTCCACGCCTCGTTGTCCTGGCCTCCTGCCAAAGCGCCGCGCCATCCGAGACAACTCTCGCCACCCTCCTCGCTGCCGCCGGTATCCCTGCCGTAGTCGCCATGCAGGGCAACATCTCCATGGCCTCCATCCAGGCCGCCATGCCGCTCTTCTTTAAAGAACTTCTCAAAGACGGCCAGATCGATCGCGCTCTTTCCACAGCCCGCTTCGAAGTCCGAGACAATCACGACGCCTGGATGCCCGTCCTCCTCCTGCGCCTCAAGTCCGGCCGCATCTGGTACGACCCCGGCTTCAGCGCTCCCAACTCCACTAATGATTTCTGGGGTGACCTCTGCCTCCAGATCCACGCGGGCAACGCCCTACCCATCATTGGCCCAGACCTCGTCGTGGGCGCCTCCAGCGAGATCGCCCTCAAACTAGCCACCGAAGAAGGCTTCCCCCTCTCCCCGGCAGACCGCAACGATCTCGCCAAAGTAGCGCAATACCTCGCCATCACCAAGGGCATCGATTACACCCGCAACGCCATCCAGCAGGCCATCCTCAATCAGAAGCCTGCCAACTTCGACCCCATTGCAAAACTCCCGCTCTCTGCCTTCATCAACGCAACCGCACACGGCAAAATCCTCACCTCTCTTAAGGCCCAAAACAAGAAGCCGCTGGCCATCCTCAGCAAATGGCGCCGCACGCCAACCAATCCCAGTCCCGTCGCCCCGCAAATCGAAGCCAGCGAATTCTCAGTCGACCGGCCCCTCGTCTACAGCATCTTCGGCGATTGCCAGGTACCCGATCACTGGGTCCTCACAGAAGACGATTTCTTCGACTTCACCGTCTCTGCCTCGCAATACAAACTCATCCCCCCGCACGTCAGCAGCCTCTTCTGCACGCGCTCCCTCCTCTTCCTCGGCTTCTCTCTAGACTCCTGGATCTTCCGCGCACTCTTCCGCATGATCATGATGCAGGAAGGCATCAGCCTCCAACAGGGCAAGACTCACATCGGTGTCCAGCTCGACCCCGAAGACGCCAGATTCACAGATCCCGAGCGTGCCCGCAAATACCTCATCAACTACTTCGCTTCCACCCGGCGCGGCTCCCGCGGCGAACCACAAATCGACGTCTATTGGGGCTCCTCGGTAGACTTCCTCAACCAGCTCACCGATGAGCTAGCCAAACGCCCCAACCTCTCAAACACCCAGACAGAGTCCGAGTATGCCGACCGCTAATCCATACCAGGGCCCACGTCCCTTCGAGACGGGCGAACGCATCTACGGCCGCGCCAAAGAGATCGAAAGCCTCTACAGCCTTCTAGTCTCGGGCCGCATCGTCGTTCTGCACTCCCCATCTGCCGCAGGCAACCGCTCCCTCGTCCCGGCTGGCCTGATCCCCAAACTCAAAGACCTCTTCGATATCTGGGGTCCCGTGCGCGTCAAAGAGCCGGCAACCGATCCTGCCGCCAACCGCTTCACCTACAGCACCCTCAGCTGCCTCGAAGAATCCCCCACGGCTACAACCCTCGCCGATTACGCACAGCAACGCCG
>CANGVB010000077.1 GCA_947456995.1 Bryobacteraceae bacterium
AGAACGTGTCAAAGAGCTATGCAATTTACGATGCTCCGTCAGACCGACTCAAGGAATTGATCACACTCAACCGTCTAAAAAAACACCGTGATTTCAAGGCTCTCGACAATGTGAGCTTCTCAATCACGGCCGGTGAGACGTTTTGCATCATCGGTGAAAACGGGTCGGGCAAGAGTACGATGCTGCAGATCATCGCTGGAATTTTGCAGCCCACCGGGGGTGTAGCAAAAGTTCAGGGCCGAGTGGCTGCCTTGCTTGAGTTGGGCTCTGGCTTCAACCCGGAGTTCAGCGGCCGCGACAACGTTTATCTGAATGCGGCGATTCTGGGCCTGTCGCGAGCAGAGACGGAGAAGCGCTTTCAGAGCATCGAAGAGTTCGCTGAGATTGGCGACTTTCTTGATCAGCCGGTAAAAACTTATTCGAGTGGTATGGCCGTGCGCCTCGCGTTTTCTGTTGCGATCCATGTCGACCCGGAGATTCTGCTGGTAGACGAAGCGCTGGCCGTGGGTGATGTTTACTTCAGGCAGCGCTGTCTGCGCAAAGTGCATGAGCTGAGGCAGAAGGGCGTCACGATTCTTTTTGTCAGCCACTCGACGGGCGACGTAAAAGCGATTGGCGATCGGGTGTTGTGGCTCGATCACGGGCGGGTGCGCGAGATTGGCGCAACCGATATCGTGGTTGCAAAATACCTGGCCGAGATGACGGCTAAGGATTCTAACTTTGTAGAGCACCAGGCAGAGCATCGATTGGTGGAAGCAAAGAGTGCGGGGCAGGCGCCAGAGTTGGTGACTTCGATTCCGAATGTGGATCACCGCCATGGTGACGGACGAGCAGAAATTCTTGGCATCGCAGTGCTTGACGAGCAAGGGCAGATTGCAGGGATGCTTGAGCCGAATTCAAAGTTTGTGGTGCGGATCAGTGCCCGAGCCAAAGACTGGATAGCCCTGCCCAATATCGGCTTCATGATGCGCAACCATATGGGTATCGACTTTGCAGGCTCCAATACGATTCGAGAAGGGCACGAGCTGCCACCCATGGCACCGGGCGATACCGTGACCGTGGACTTTCATCTTGAGATCCCGGAACTTTACCCGTCGCACTTTTCGTTCTCACCGGCGATCGCCGATGGAGGCCTGGTGAACTACAAACACTGCGACTGGATCGACAACGCGCTGGTGTTGCAGATGGGCCATGGCGAAGGGCAAGTGTATGGATACCTGCATCTGCCGTGCCGGGTGGAAGTGAATGCGAAGGTGAAACATGGCTGAGTTTAGTGGCGAGAGAGTGATTCCAGGTAAGGTAGATGTCGACCTTTGGAACGAGCATCTGTCGCGCTATCTGTTTGCCTCGCGGCTATGCCGTTTTAAGAAGGTGATTGATCTTGGTTGTGGGAGTGGGTACGGGTCGGCGGAGCTGGCAAAAAAAGCCGAGAGTGTGGTGGGGGTAGATGTCTCAGAAGAAGCTGTTGCTGAGGCGAAGGTGCAGTACACGGCGGCGAATCTACAGTTTCAGGTTGCGAGTCTCGAAGCTTTGCCGTTTGCCGATGGGAGCTTTCAACTGGGTGTGTGCTTTGAGGTAATCGAACACCTGAGTGAATATCGCACGCTGCTGGCAGAGGCGCGGCGTGTGCTAGCGCCTGGCGGGCAGTTGGTGATCTCAACACCAAACATCAAGTTCTATGCCGAGAGCCGCAAGCTGGATGGGCCAAACCCGTTTCATGAGCATGAGTTTTCGTATGAAGAGTTTCGCGCGGTGCTGGGGGAATTCTTTGAGCACCAAACCTTCTTTGTGCAGAACCACGCAAGCGGGCTGGTTTTCCTGCCTCTCGAAGGAGCTGTAGGGACAGAGCTACGTCTTGAGGCAGGCAAGCCCGACCCGGAAGAAGCTCACTTCTTTTTGGCAGTGTGTGCGGCGAAACCAATGACAGGAGCACCGTCTTTCGTCTATGTGCCGACCGCAGCAAACGTGCTGCGTGAGCGTGAGCATCACATACAGCGGCTTGAAGGCGAACTGGCTACAAAAAACGAATGGCTCGAAGCATCAAAAGCAGAACACAAAACGCTGGTAGATCAGTTTCGTGCACTCAAGCTGGAGATGGAAGCCAAGAACCAGTGGGCGCTGGAGCAAAACCAGCGAGTGGAAAAAGCGCAACAGGCCATCGTGAGAATGGAAGGCGAGCTGGCAGCCCAACACGAAGAGGCAGCGCAAGTGGTGGCGGCCTACGAGAAACGCGTGCAGGAAGTTGAAGCCGAAAGCCTGAAGCTGTCGGAATGGGCAAAGACAAATGAGTCCAAGCTGAATTCGCAGATGGAAGAAATTGTGGCTCATAGCCGGAAGCTCGATGGGGACTTGAAGAAAGCGGGCGAGAATCTGGCCGAGTATCAGAAGAAGCTCGACGAGGCTGAGGCACTGGTGATCGAGCGCACCCTTTGGGCTCAAAGCGAGCAGAAACAACGTGAAGAGGCAGAGGGCAAAGTTGCGGCGGTTGAGGCCTCACGCTGGCTCCGAATGGGGAAGGCATTCGGGCTCGGCCCCAAGATTTCATGATTCTGCTGAAGAGGCTTTTGCGCCAGGGCCCGATGCTGATCGTGAGCCCTTTTCTGGCCGTGATCGAGCTGGCGTGCCTGTGGCTTACCGACCTTCTTTGGATGGTGGCAGGAACAAGAAAGCTACCTGCGAATGAGCGTGCCCGCAATCAATCTGCCAGCGTGGTGATTCCGAACTGGAATGGGAAAGACCTGCTTGAGAAGTATCTGCCCAGTGTGATTGAGGCCATGAGTGGCCACCCGGATAACGAGGTGATTGTGGTGGATAACGGAAGCACCGACGGCAGTGCGGAGTTTATGCGCCAGCGTTTTCCGAGTGTGAAGGTTGTGGCACTGGAGAAGAACCTGGGCTTTGGTGGTGGCTCCAATCGTGGCTTTCGTGAGGCTCGTAACGATGTTGTCGTTCTGCTGAACAGCGACATGCGGGTTGCTCCTGATTTCCTCGCTCCGCTGCTGAAGGGCTTTGATGAGGCCGATGTCTTTGCAGTGTCTTGTCAGATCTTTTTCTCTGATGCAAAGAAGGTACGCGAAGAGACTGGGCTGACACAGGCTGAATGGCGGCGTGGGGTGCTGGAGCTCAGACACAGGATCGATGACGAAGTAAAGGACCTCTACCCGTGCTTCTATGGCGGCGGTGGGTCTTGCGCCTTTGACCGTCGCAAGTTTCTCGAACTGGGTGGCTTTGATGAAGTGTTGCGACCCTTCTATCTCGAAGACACCGATATGGGTTATGGAGCCTGGAAGCGTGGTTGGCGCGTGCTCTATCAGCCACAAAGCCATGTGTGGCACGAGCATCGCGGCACGATTGGCAAGAAGTTCTCGCAGCACTACATTCATTCGATTGTGCGCAAGAACTTTGTGTTGTTTGCCTGGAAGAACATACACTCGCCGAAGATGCTGGTGGAGAACTTTGTCGCCAGCCATATCGCGGCGCTCTTGAGTTTGTTTACTGGCGATGTGCCGGGCCGGGCTACGTTTCCCGGCTTGATGCGTGCCGCGTTTCAGTTACCGGAAATTTGCGCGGCACGGTGGCGGGCGAGAAGTCTTGCCGCCATTGATGACCGCACTGCTTTTCTGCGGCCGCTTGGTGGTTACTATCGCGATCATTACGAGGCAAAGGATCTCAACACGAAGAAACCTCGGGTGTTGTTTCTATCGCCTTATGGGCTCTGCCCGGCAAGCCATGGTGGAGCTGTGTTTATGCAGCTGGCAGTGAAGGAGCTAAGCCGCCATGCCGATGTGCATCTGGTTGCGCTTCTTGATGAGGAATGGGAGCGGGAGGCACATCAGGAACTGGTGCCCTTTACGGCGAGCATGCAGTTTATGGTGCGCATGACAGGGCAGCCGCAAGCACTATTCAGCCTGAGCCCCAGCTCAGTGATGGAGTTTGCAAATGGAGATCTGGCCTGGATTTTGCATCGCACGATCCTGAACCAAAAGATTGACGTGGTGCAGATTGAGTACACCAACCTCGGTCAATACAGCTTTGAATTTGAAAACGTGTTGACGGCGATCTTTGAACACGACATCTACTTCCAGTCGATCCAGCGTCAACTGAGGACGAATCAGAGCTTGCTTTGGAGAATCCCGGCAGCCATCGAATATCTGAAGGCGATGCATTGGGAGATGAAGATGCTGCCGCACTTTGACCTGATCGAAGTTTGCACCAAAGCCAATTCAGATTATCTGCTCAGCATGGAGCCAGGACTTCGACAGAGAGTCATGTCCGGATTGCGGGCCTGTATCAGAGTGGATGCGTTTCCGGCCAATCTGAAAGCACGCTCCGGCAACACTTTACTTTTTGTTGGAGGCTTTCGGCACACACCAAATCTTGAGGCGCTGCAGTGGTTCTTCAATGAAGTGGTGCCGATTCTCAAATCGCGTCAGGTGGATTTTCGCGTGCTGGCGATTGGGGTAGACCCGCCGCCGGCTTATGCATTCGCAAACTCGGATGGGATTCTTGAGTTGGCCGGCTTTAAAGAAAGCATCGAAGCGGACATGCAATCTTCGAGTGTCTTTTTGTGTCCGATTCTTGCAGGCAGCGGTGTACGGGTAAAGCTACTCGAAGCCTTTGCCTTCGGCACGCCGGTGGTTTCGACGAGGATTGGAGCTGAAGGCCTGGCCGAGGAAGACGGCCGATACTGCCGGCTCGCAGATAGCCCGGAAGCGTTTGCGGATGCCGTACAGGACTTGCTCAAGAATCGCGAAGAAGCGGCTGCCATGGGCAAGCGCGCTTATCAATACGTAAAGGAGGAATGGGACGCCAGTGTAGTGATTGCGAGGCTAGCGGAGGAGTACCGCAAGCGGCTTACTTCTTCTTACCGCTAAAGTCTTCCGCCAGTTCGTTCGCTACTTTACCGGCGTTGGAATGCATGTTGTGAGGCTGGGCATCTTTGGCCTTGTGAAAGCTGGACCAAAGAACAACGCGAGAACGACGATCGACGAGAAAGTAGGTTCCGCGGCCACGGCCGATGCTGGAAACCACTTTGGGTGCCAGTTTCATTTGCTGAGATTCCCCGGCAACGGGCGGAGCTTCAGCGGCGATCTTTTCTTTGGCTACGGCTTCCATCTCGTCGAGACGGGCTTCGAAGGCGAGACCGATCTTGTCGGTAAAAATGGCATCTGCCTTGCTGGCATCGGTAACAACGCGAATCTGCTTGATGATGCGAAGGCGATTCGCCAGATACTGGTCAAAGCCATTGGCCATCGGCATAAGATAGATCGTCTGCACCTGAGACAATTCTGCGTTGCCCTGAGCAAAGCCGATCATGGTGGCAAGAGTAGTAGAGACTAGTAGAGCGAGTGTGCGCATGCGATTCTGGAATTTCCTTTTCTGATGTACAACAACCAAAGCATTACCGTTATCATGCCTTGTCTGAACGAGGAGCAGGGGATCGAGCAGGTCTTGCGACGAATGCCGCCCTTTGTCGATGAGGTGATTGTCGTCGATAACGGTTCGACAGACCGCACCAGCGAAGTGGCTGCCGATTTCGGAGCCAGAGTGATTCGCGAAGATGCCCGTGGGTATGGACGTGCCTACAAGAAGGGTTTCGCCTTTGCGACGAGCGACATTATCGTCACCCTCGACGGCGATCATAGCTATCCGCCGGACGCCATCTCGTATTTGCTTGAGGCATTTCGTCATCTTGAGGTGGACTTTCTAAATGCGTCGCGGTTTCCTGTGCGCGATCCGAAAGCGATGAGCTTCAAACACAAAATGGGCAACTTCATCCTTTCGATCGCCATGAGTCTGCTTTATTTTCGCTGGGTAAGCGATTCGCAGAGCGGCATGTGGGTCTTCCGCAGAAGTATCCTCTCTGGAATGACGCTGGAAAGTGACGGAATGGCGTTCAGCGAAGAAATAAAAATTGAGGCCCTCAAACGCAAGGACGTTCGCTTTGCCGAAATTTCCATTCATTACACGTCCAGGCTTGGTGAAATCAAGCTCAATCCCTGGCGCGATGGATTCTACAACCTATGGTTTCTGCTGAAGAAGCGATTCACGTCGTAGTGCCGAGCTGGCGGGGCCGGGCGCATCTGGAGACGCTTCTCGAGAGCCTTGCCGCGCAAACACGCAAGCCGGAAGTGGTATGGATTGTTGACGGGGGCTCGCGCGATGGCAGTGCAGAAGTGGCAGAGGCAGCCGGAGCACGATTTGTGGATCTGGGTGAAAATCGCGGTTTCGCGCACGCAGTGAATCGTGGCCTGGCTGAGGCTGATGGCGCCCGGGTGGCTGTGCTCAATAACGATTTGAAGCTCGCCCCAGACTGGCTGGAGCAGCTTGCTTCAACCGATGCGCCGTTTGTGGTTGGCAAGGTGATGGCCTGGGATTCGACAGAGATCCTCGACGCCACCTGGGATTTGTTGAGCCATAGCGGTGTTCCAATGCGCGCGGGATGTGGCAAATCCGATGGCGCCTTCTGGAATCAGAGCAGAGAGATTTCGCTTGCACCCTGGACGGCGATCCTGCTGCGGCGTGACTATTACCAGGCCACCGGCGGGCTCGACGAGAGTTTTGAGAGCTATCTCGAAGATGTTGATATTGGGATGCGCGGGCTGAAGCTGGGCTTTCGCGGGTTGTACGAGCCGAATGCTGTTGCCTGGCATCGGGGAAGTTCCACGCTGGGGGAGTGGCACCCGCGGCAGGTGCGCTTGAGTTCTCGCAATCAATTGAGGCTGGTAGCGCGGTACGGAGCTCCCGATTGGTGGAAGGTATTTGTCGGCCAGGGGCTTTGGGGCCTGGCCGCCGCCCGTCATGGGTGTTTTGCCGACTGGTGCCGTGGCAAGTGGGAAGGCCTGGCTTCGTTTGAAGCAACCGGAAGCGAATCTGAGTTTCTGAAGGACCTCGAACGGGAGATTTTCGACGTTGGAGCCGTCACCGGGCAAGATCGATTCTGGCGCTGGTATTGGGCGCTCAGCCTATGAATCGGATCGGTGCGGTGATCGTGACCTGGAATTCGCAAGACGATATCGCTGCTTGCATCACGGCTGCACAAAAAGCAGGGGTGACGGAAACAATTGTCGTCGATAACGGATCGAAAGACGGAACACGAGAAGTTGTGGCAGGCATGAGCGGGGTGAAGTTGTTGTACTTTCCTGAAAATCTGGGATTTGCCGGTGGCGTTAACCGGGGAGTGGCAGCACTCTCAACCGAATATGCGCTGATCTTGAACCCTGACTGTATTGTACAGGATGGACTGGAACAGATGGCCGATGCCGCGCGTGGCGGAGCAGCCGGGGGGATCTTGCTGGGATCGGACGGCGAATTGCAGTCTGGCTTCGCGGTGAGGAGACTGCCAACCGCCTGGACCCTGATTTTTGAAGTGCTGGGGCTGAACCGGATTTTTCCAGCAAATCCAGTAAACCGCCGCTACCGCTGTGCGGGTTTTGACCCCAAGTGCGAACAAGAGGTAGAACAACCACCAGCGGCATTTCTGATGGTGAGCAGGAAGATCTTCGAAGATCTGAAAGGGATGGACGAGCGCTTCTGGCCGATTTGGTTTGAGGATGTCGATTTCTGCCTGAGGCTGCGGAAAGCTGGTTACAAAATCATGTACTGCCCGAGTGCCAAAGCAAAACATCGCGGAGGAGGCAGTATTGAGAAAATCTTCTGGCCTTTCAAAGAGTTGGCGTGGTATGGTAGCCTTCTAAGATACGCCACTCAGCATTTTGGGTGGTTGTCCCGGCGTCTGGTTTGTTTGGCTGTTGCCGCTGCGTCCGTCCCAAGGGCATTAACGGGGATCATTTATCGGCACCAGGGTGTCCGCGCCCTTGGTGTCTACGTAGACATTTTTTGTCTTGCGTGGGTGAGCCTAGTCCTGGACCGGGTGGATCACCGCCGCTTTGGTCGGCACGTGGAAGGCGCAAAACATTTCTAAAATGCATAACGGCTTAGTCTCAGTCACAATCGTTACGTACAATAGCGGACGTTTCATCAAGCGATGCTTGGAATCGGTGCTGGCGCAGCGCTATCCGCTGAAAGAAGTCATTGTCGTCGACAATGTCTCAACCGATGGAACCCTCGATATTCTGGATCAGTTTGCCGACCGGATCCGGATCGTCAACAACGAAGAAAACGTAGGATTTGCCGCAGCCCAGAATCAGGCTATCCACATGTCGAGCGGAGAGTGGATCCTCACCCTCAACCCCGACGTACTGCTGATGCCGAACTTTATTCAGAGTCTGGTGGATGCCGGCAACCGCGATACGCAAATTGGAACCGTCTGCGGCAAGCTACTGGCAATGATGGCCACCTTTGACTTGCCCGAAAAGCCACTGGTAGATTCGACGGGAATTTACTTCAACCCGATGCTGCGCCATCTCGACCGTGGCAGCCGTGATGTGGACAACGGCGATTACCTGAATTTTGAGTATGTCTTTGGCGCGACGGCCGCAGCCGCTCTTTACCGCCGCGAGATGATCGACGATATCTCAATAGAAGGTGAATTCTTCGATAACGATTTCTTCGTTTACCGCGAAGATGCCGATGTGGCGTGGCGTGCCCAGATCTACGGCTGGAAGACGCTGTACACCCCTCATGCTCGTGGTTATCACGTGCGCTCGGTGCTGCCGGGCAACCGCCGGGCATTGCCTTCGGCGATCAACATGCATTCGGTAAAGAATCGCTTCCTGATGCGCGTGAAGAACATGACTCCCAATCTCTATGTCAGGAATTTCTTCCACATCACCATGCGGGACCTGATTGTGGTGGGTGCTTGTATTCTGCAGGAGCATTCCTCGTTGCGCGCCTTCTGGATTCTGGCCAAGAAATGGAAGAGTGTCATGGCCAAGCGCAAGGTGATCATGGCGCACCGCCGGGTGAGCGACGAATACCTTGCAGGGTGGTTTCAATTCCAACCCGTCAGTCAGCCTGCTCCCAAAACCGTACGTGTCCCAGCCCGGGCCAAAGCCGTACGCAGTTAAGCTATTAGCTTGCGCATCGCAATTCTAGGCACCAGAGGAATTCCAGCCCGCTATGGCGGCTTTGAAACCTTTGCTGAAGAATTAGCCACACGCCTTGTCAGCAGAGGGCACAAAGTCACCGTCTACTGCCGTGATCAGGAACCCGCTGGTATCTATCGCGGCGTTCAACGGCAATACCTTCCCACCATACGTCACAAGTATTTCGATACCCTTGCGCACACTGGCTTCTCAACACTTCATCTTTTGGCACATCACGTCGATGTAGTGCTGTTTTGCAATGGTGCCAATGCAATCTACACCTGGATGCCACGGCTTCTGGGGATGCCGGTTGCGATCAACGTCGATGGCCTCGAGCGCAAACGCAAGAAGTGGAATGTACTGGCCAAGAAGTGGTATCACCTGTCGGAGTGGCTCTCGACATTTTGTCCGACAAGGATCATTACAGACGCTCTCGAAATCGAACGTTACTACCGCGAAACCTATAACGCCCCGTCGACCTTCATCCCCTACGGTGCAGAATTAGGCCCGGTAGAGTGGAAGCCGCTGCTGGGCCTCGAGCCTCGCCAATACTTTCTTTATGTCACTCGCTTTGAGCCGGAAAACAATCCGCTACTGGTGCGTGAGAGCTTTGAAAAAGTAGATACAACGATGAAGCTGGCACTGGTGGGCGACGCCCCCTATGCGCCCGATTACATCGCGCGCGTAAAGGACACAACAGACCCGCGGATCCTTCTGCCAGGTGCTATCTACGGGGATGGCTATCACATTTTGCAATCGCACTGCTTTGCCTACATCCATGCCACTGAAGTAGGCGGGACACACCCTGCGTTGATTGAAGCAATGGGGCGTGGCGCGTTGATTCTCTATCTGAAGACACCCGAGAATTGCGAAGTCGCTGGCGGTGCCGGCATTGAGTTTGAACAAGGCAACCTGCCCGAGGCCATCAGTCGTGTGCTTGCGATGAGTGAGCACGAACGAGATGGATTGCGAGCTGCTGCCCTCGAGCGTGTGCGGCAGCGCTACAGTTGGGATGTAGTGACAGATCAATACGAAACGTTGTTTGGGGAATTATGCAAAGGACGTGGCTAGAAGTTTCGCT
>CANGVB010000078.1 GCA_947456995.1 Bryobacteraceae bacterium
AATATCGAGTATGAGTACAAGGGTGCCGATACGGTGGTTGAAGTGAAGAAGTGCCTAGAGCATTGCAAGAAGCTGCTGGGCTAATCAATCCATACAGTCTAGAAGAGCCGCCAGAGAGATTCTGGCGGCTTTTGCATTTTGAAGGAGCGATACCAGTTGCAGAGCGGATACATGATTGCCAGCAGGACGAGCCAGACGGCATAGGTGACCTCGAGCGGAGCTGCTTCCTGGAAGAACGTGAAGCCGATGACGGTCAGTACATAGAAGTGCGTGACGTAGAAGAAAAGCGGAGTCTGGCCAAAAACCATTAGTGGTGATTTCGGGGAAAGCAGCCTTTCTGGGAGCCGCACCAATGCGGCCAGCAGCAAGAGGTCAACGCCTACCGCGATCGTCCAGAAGACCAGCGAAGGCGGGTACTTTACGTTGTTGAAGAACTCGATCCAGGTGGCATCCCGGGCCGGGACGATGTTGCCCCAGCCGTCTGCCGCTCGGAGAATCAGGCCGGTAGCCAGCAAGCCGAGGCCCCAAACCCAGACGCGGATGCGGGCGTCAGGTGCGGTCTTCCACCAGTAGCCAAAGTACATGCCAAGCGCAGTGAGGGCAAACCACGGGAGTACGGGGTAGGAGACAACCAGATGGTTCGACAGCCCTGGAGCGAGGAGAATCGTAAGCCAGATCGAGCCCGTCTTTCCGTCGGCCGGTAGCAGGCTATGTGTTGCCACTATGCACGCGGCAGAGGCGAGCAACCAGAAGGCAGGCCGCAGCCGCAAGAGCAACGAGCTGAGCATCATCGCAAGGCCAAGGCCAGAAAGTGTGATGAAGGCCCAGATCAGCGAGGAGCCGTCGTTGGCTGGAGGCTTCACACGATGGCTTAGACTGACCAGCGGTGCTTTGAGTTGGCTCATGATAAAAACCAGCGGGCCCTCAAAAATCTGTCCTACGAGAAAGATGGCGAAGCCTCGGGAGGCGGTGCGGCGCGCTACCTGCCCAGGAGTCCAGCCAGCATCTTGTCTCGAGCTGGCAAACCAGTAGATTCCTGCACCCATCAGGAAGAAGAAGCCGGGCGCGCAAAGGTGTGTGATCCAGCGCGTAAAAAAAGCGAATGAGGTGTCGTAAGTGCTGATCGCCCCATTCCAGTACTCGCTCGAATGCTGACGGGAGACAAAGGCGTTGGTGTGGTCAATCGCCATGAAGATCATGATCAGACCACGTAAGGCGTCAACGGCACTGAATCTGGCCAACTTTGGGGACATGCAAGTGATTGTAGCCAAGTGATTGTAGGCATGGGACTAAAGCAATTGCGCCTTACGCACGATGAACAGGAAGAACGATTATGGCTACTGCCGTCCCCAGAGTTGAAGCTTCCACCGTACTTGCTAACGCCGCACACATCCTGAAAGATCCGGTGCGGAAGCCGCTAGCCGCGCTGACGCAGTGGCTGAGCCCGTTGTCGGACCGGCTGGAAAAGCAGTTTGTCGAACGTTTGAAGGTATTGCGCTTTGAAACGCGGCAGATACAGGCTCTGATCTGCATCACCACCGGCACGGCGGCCCGTTTGCTTGGCCCGGCCAAGGGCACCCGCAAGTCGATGCTCGAGTTTCTCGAACAGGTGGAATACAGCGGACGGCGTTTGGCCAAGCTGAATTTGCCTCCGGGCGGCATTCAGCAGGCTCTGCAGGAGTATGACCGTATCCTGCTGCCGTTGATCGAACGCCTGGGCAAGGAGCGGGCGGCACAGTTTCGCTGGGCCAATGAGCAGCTTCACTTTTGCGTGTTGCTCACGCTAAACAACGCCTATTACCAGGTGCGAGAGAGCGAGACTCAGGCTTATAGCGAACTGTTTCGCATTGAGCTGGAGAGCCGCGGTTTGCATGAATTGCTGCGGCGATTTATGACCACTCTGGCCACGCTGTACAAGGCCGACAATGCCTGCCTCTTCTTTCTCGACAAGAATGATCAGGTGCTGGTTCCGATGGCTTATGTCGGTGAGGGGACAAAAACCCCGCCTCATCTGGTGGCCAATGATGCCAGCCTCGCGCAGACGCTGGCAAAGCCCTTTTGCCTCGACGAGAAACTCGATCAGGAAGGCCTGGTGCTGGATAAGCGCACGCGCGATCGTTACGCCACCTGCTGGAGCGTTCCGCTGATGGATGGCGCGCGGTTGCGTGGAGTGATGCAGTTCCGTTTTCGCAAGGTTTACGAGTGGCTCCCCCGCGAGCAGGAAATGCTGGAGATTGCAGCCGAGCGTTGCCTGATGGGTGCAGGGAAAGCCCGTTTGATGGAAGATCTGGCCGCGCGCGAAGAACAAGTACGGCGCCTGGCCGAGCGCATGCTGCAGGTAGAAGAAATGGAGCGGCGCCGTATTAGCCGCGAGTTGCACGACGAAGCGGGGCAATCGATGCTTTGCATTCGTTTGCAACTTGAAATGATCGAAGAGAGCCTTGAGCCTGAAGACGGCAAGCTGAAGGGCAAACTACAGGAAACAAGAGACTTAACAGAGCGGACGATTCTTGAGATTCGCCGTTTGATTGCGGCCTTAAGCCCCGCCGTGCTTGAGCAATTGGGTTTGGGTGCGGCCTTACGCCAGTTGGTAAGCCGCTTTAGCCGTGTACACCCGGCACGCGTGAAGCTGGCTCTATCCCGTATGGGAAAAGTTCCTAAGAAGACTGAGGTGATCGTTTATAGGCTTGTTCAGGAGTGTATGAACAATGTGGGCAAACATTCTCAAGCAACTCATGTAAACATTTCTATCGAAAGTGCCGATGGGGTATTAAGGCTAAACGTAGAGGACGACGGTGTGGGCTTTGAAGTTGAAGAAGCACTGTCGAGGAGAGATTCCTACGGTTTGGCCGGGTTACGTGAGCGCGTAGCACTCCTTGGTGGCAAGTTTTATGTTGAGAGCCACCAGAGAGCATCTGGAAAAACCGGGTCTGCCAAGGCTGATACGCAAGTATCCCGCCTGGGTGAGGCTCTGGCCCGCGGAGGCATGAAGTTCAAGGGCCGTTTCCGGAAGGGGACTCGAATACACATCGAGTTGCCGTTGCTGCGAGAAGCGAACCATTAACCCTTATTTGGGGGAGGCAGGTAGCAAATGGCAAAGATACGTATATTGCTCGCGGATGATCACACACTGTTTCGGCAGGGGATCAAGACGCTTATTAATGCGGAAGCAGACATGGAAGTAGTTTCCGAAGCACCCAATGGTGGGGATGCTGTGGATCGCGCGGCTGAAGTTCGTCCAGATTTGGTGCTGATGGATATCGGCATGCCTGGCTTGAGCAGCTTTGAATCGACACGGCAAATCAAAAAGAACCGTCCAGAAACCAAGATTCTGTTTCTGACAATGTATGACGACGAAGATTATCTGGTTGAAGGCATGGAAGTTGGTGCCAGCGGATACGTACTGAAAGACAGCCCTTCGGGCCAGTTGATCAGCGCCATCCGTGATATCTGCCGCGGTGGCAGCTATCTGAGCCCCCGTATGCTGAGCCAGTTGGTGGATGACTTCCGCAGCCGCATCAAGAGTGCCAATCGCCTGCCCCGATTTGCCACCCTCACGACGCGCGAGCGCGAAGTGCTGAAGATGTTGGCCGAAGGCCAGAGCGTCAAAGAAATTGCCTGTGACCTCAACCTGAGCGTGAAGACGGTTGAAGCCCACAAGTTCAATCTGATGCGCAAGCTCGACATCCACAACAAAGCGCAACTTGTTCAGTACGCAATTCAAAAGAAGATCATCAAGATCCCGAACATGGTTTAGTTCGAGCCCAAATCCTTATACAATCGCGGTGTGAATCGCCGCAATTTGTTGAAACTTGGCTCGAGCCTGCCGATAGCCTCAACGCTAGCTCCCGCATCTGCCCCCACATCTGCCTCTGTGGGGGCTTTGCTTATTGGTGCGCCCATTTTTTTGAAGTCCGACGACCCGGCTGCACTCGCCCGTGAGCACCGCCGCGTGGGCTACAGCGCTGCCTACTGCCCTGCGGTGCGCATTGGCGAAAAGGAAAAGCTTCGTGCGATTGAAGCCGCCTTTGCCAAAGAAAATGTTGTGATTGCCGAAGTGGGTGCCTGGAAGAATCTGCTGGATGTAGATCCAGTCAAGCGCAAGGAAAACTTCGATTACGTGGTGGAGCGCATGGCGATTGCTGACGAAGTGGGGGCTCGTTGCTGCGTCGATATCGCAGGGAGCTACAACGAAAAGTCGTGGTTTGGGCCACACCCCAAAAATCTCTCAAAAGAAGGTTTTGATGCGACGGTTGAGAACTGCCGCAGGATCCTCGACGCCGTGAAGCCAAAGCGCAGCTTTTTCACCCTCGAGGTGATGGGCTGGACCTACCCTGACACCCCCGACAATTACTTGCGCCTGGTAAAGGCGATCGATCGAAAAGGCTTCGCCGTGCACCTCGATGTCTGCAATGCGATCAATTCGCCTGAAAAGTTCTACCAGAGCGGTGCGCTGATTGACGAATGCTTCCGCAAGCTCGGCCCTTACATCAAGAGTTGCCATGCGAAGGACCTTGAGTGGGTGGTGGAACTGAATGTTCATTTTCTCGAAGTGATTCCGGGCAAAGGCGAGGTGGATTACCGTGCCTATCTCCGGGGTCTGCGCGGCCTCAAGACGCCTGTGCCCCTGATGCTCGAACATTTGAAGACAGCAGAGGAATACAAGCAGGGCTTCGATTACATTAGTAAGATCGCCGGTGAAATGAAGTATCCACTGGCCTGAGGAGAGTTCGAATGAATCGCAGAGATTTGATGATGACCGCGACTGCGGCGATGATGGCCACCCAGATGAAGGCGGCGCGCTTGCCGATTCAGAAGGCAGTGCTCGGCGGGATGCTGCCCAAGGAATTGCCCGACTGGAAGTCGAAGTTTGAAGTAGCCAAAGCGGCGGGCTTTACGCATCTTGAAATGGGCACGGCAGACGACCCGAAAGAAGAAGCGATCATTGCCAAGGCTGCCTCTGACACCGGCATGAAGATTCACGGCGTCATGAATAGCGCGCACTGGAAGAACCCGCTGAATTCATCCGACAGCTCGGTTGTCGAGACCGGCATGCAGGGGATGCGCAACAGCATTCGCAATGCAAAGGCCTGGGGCGCATCAACAGTGTTGCTGGTGCCTGCGGTGGTATCGGCCAAGAGCCCTTATGAAGACGCCTGGAAGAAGAGCTCCGAAAAAATCAAAGTACTGCTGCCCGAAGCTGAAAAGGCCAAGGTGGTTATCGCCGTTGAGAACGTCTGGAACAAGTTTCTGTTGAGCCCGATGGAGATGGCGAGCTACGTGGACTCCTTCAAATCGCCATACCTGAAAGCCTATCTTGACGTTGGCAACATGGTGCTCTTTGGCTACCCGCAAGACTGGGTGCGCACCCTCGGCAAGAAGCGTATCGCCAAGGTGCACATCAAGGATTTCCGCTTTAAAAAGGGCCTTGCCGAGTTTGTAGACCTCTGGGATGGCGAGATCGAATGGAAGGAAGTTCACAAGGCATTTGTCGATATCGGCTATGAAGGAATCGCCACTGTCGAGCTTCGTGGCGGCGATGCTGCCTACCTGGCTGACGTAAGCAAGCGATTCGACCGTATCCTAGTAGGTGAATGAAGAAGTTTCTACTAGGCATCCTTTGTGGCTTCGTCTTTGCCGGCGTCGCGATCGTGATCTTGGGCTTTGCGCTGGTGCGCATGGCTGGTAAGAGCGTTCCCGATACGCCGGCAGAGTCGTATTTGGTCTTGAAGCTGGAGGGCGGCGTGCAAGAGCATCCCGCCGACGAGATACCGATCCCGTGGCTGGATCAGCAAAGCCCCTGGACTGTGCTTGAAATCAAGCAGGTTCTCGAGAAGGCCGCTACCGACAGCAAGATCAAGGGCCTCATGATTGAGACCGGTGGCGCTGAAATGGGCTGGGCCAAGGCTGAAGAAGTAAAGATGGCGCTGGCCACCTTCAAGAAGAGCGGCAAACCGATGCATGCTTTCATGCGCCGGCCCGATGCCAAAGACTATTTCCTGGTTGCCGGTGTGGACCGCATCTCGATGGTGGATGAAGACGTTCTCGACCTCAAGGGTCTGCGTGCCGAGCGCACCTATTACAAAAACACCCTCGACAAGCTCGGCGTACAGGTAGAGATTGAACACGCCGGCAAGTACAAAGATTTTGGCGACAGCTACACCCGCACATCGATGACGCCGGAATCGCGGGAATCCCTTGGCGCCATCCTGAACGGGATTTTTAATGTGATGGTGAAGGGCATTGCCGAAGGCCGTAAACGCACACCGGCCGAGATTGAAGCTCTGATCGATGAAGGCCCCTTTCTTGCCAAGGAAGCTTTAAAGAACAAGCTTGTAGATGCTCTTGAATACGACAACATAGCGCGCGAACAGTTGGCCAAGAAGGCGAACGTCTCAACCAAAGGCGCTATCTCAGCCCGCGACTATCGCAAGCAGATCCGCTTCCGCTGGGAGCGTGACGACAACAACAAGATTGCCTATTTCGTGGCCGAAGGCGACATTATCCGCGGGTCTGGAGTGGGGGAAGGCCAGATTGCCTCGCGGGACTTTATCAAACACGTGCAGGATCTCAAGGCAGACCCCAGCTTTAAGGCAGTGCTGCTGCGCATCGACTCGCCCGGCGGTGACGCTGTGGCATCCGATGAGTTGCTGGCTGCGCTGCTCGATTTGAGCAAGGTAAAGCCGGTGGTGATTTCCATGTCGGACGTTGCGGCTAGTGGTGGCTATTACATGGCCGTCACCGGAGACCAGATTTTTGCCTATCCTGGCACGATTACCGGCTCGATCGGTGTCGTCTACGGCCGGCCCAATCTGAAAGGCCTCTACGACAAGATCGGATTGACCAAAGACGGGATGCAGCGTGGCAAGAATGCCGACATCGACTCTGAATCCAAGCCCCTCTCTGAGATCGCCCGCAAGAAGCTTCGTGAAGGAATCAACGAGAGCTATACAACCTTTGTTGCCAAGGTGGCTGCCGGCCGCAAGGCCAAAGTGGAAGAGATCGAAGAATTGGCCCAGGGAAGAGCCTGGATCGCCTCAGACCCCGGCGCTAAGCGTTTGACCGACCAACTGGGCGGCATCGACGCAGCAATGGCTGCATTGCTCAAGAAGGCCAATATCAAAGCCGACTCCAAGCTCCAACTGGTTCCGTACCCGCCTGCGCAGAATACGCTGGAGCGGTGGTTTAGCGACGAAAAGCTGCTGAGTGCGGCGATGGGTGGCATCATCGGTTTTGAGAAACCCGCTTATGCTGATGAAATCCGCCGCGCTCTGCGCCCGGCCTTGCGGCAGGGCGGCATGTTGCGCTGGATGCCTTATTCGATTGACGTCAAGTAGTTTGGCTTAGAAGGCGGCGGCTGAGCTGATTCCGGCCTGGCCGAGAGCGTTCGCCATTTTCTCAAGCGCTGCCTTGTGAATCTGCGAAACGCGGCTTTCGTTGATGCCGAGCATGCCGCCGATTTCTTTCATCGTCAACTCGTTCGAGTAGTAGAGCATGACAACACGCTGGTAGCGCTCAGGCAGTGTGTGAAGCGCGTCCTTGAGCAGGCTGCGCAATTCTTCTTTGGCGCAGATCGAATCCGGGTGGTGGTCTGCGCTGGTAGGAAAGTCCGGCGCCGGCAGATCTTCACTCTCGTGGGTGCGGGTGGAGGCTGAAACCAGGCCAACGTTGCGCAGGTCGATCATCATCTGGCGCCAGCGATCGACATCGACGCCCATTTTGTTGGCAATTTCCTGCTCGGTGGGGTTCCGCTGCAGTTCGCTTGCGAGGTCTCTGGTAATGGCTTCTACCTGCTTGTGGCGGCGGCGCAGATCGCGCGAGGCCCAGTCGAGCTGGCGGAGGCTGTCAAGAATCGCGCCCTTGATGCGGTGCTTGGCATACGAGGAAAAGGCGACGTTCTTTTCCATATCAAACTTGGTGGCTGCATCAAACAAGCCCATAATCCCGGCGTGGATCAAGTCGTCCAGATCTACATGTACAGGAAGGTTGTCATGTACACGGACAGCGATGGCGCGAACCAGGGGAAGGTGTTCCAGAACTACACGGTCACGGTGAGCATAGACGCTCTGGTCTGGGTGAACGGCTTCAGCGATGGCGGTATTCGCCTCGATCGATTGGGTGAGGGTCTGGAATGAAACTTGAGCAGCGGTCATGGTTGAAATCTCCGAACGGGGTTGGGGCTTATCTTCCCGGCTGGAGAAAGTTGCTGCGACCTGAAATTCACTTTCAACTTGTTGGGCCTCAAGTTGTGGATTCGGTGTGCCGATCATTTCTTTAGTTGGTGGCTTGCGCATTGCTTTGATCCTTTTGCCGGTTCGCCGCGTATTTACTTCTGCGGCGACGCAATATGGAATGCAAGACTCGTGCCGTTCTATTTCGGAAACTTTAGCCCTATTTTGGCGCAAAGCGGAAGCCATTTGGATTGCCTCTCAAAAGCCATAAACTGTTGTTTTACAAAGACTTAGGGGTTTACCTTAGCCCTTGCTCCACAAGATCGACATTCAGCGAAGTTTTCCACAGCCCCAAAGCGGGAACCAAAGCGGGTTGAATGTTCCATATCGGGAATTTCTGTTTCAACTTGAAACCGCTTTTTCAAAAAGACACTTTAGTACCGTAGTTCAGTAGCTGACATAGAGCATTATCGAACATTCTTCATGGTTCTAAGTGATTGAAAATAAAAGAATTATACCTTAGATGAACTAGGTGGTTGTGCTTAGTTTTTTTACCAGCCAAACACCTGAGAAGATCACCAGCATCGCACCCAGTTCTTTAAAGCCGAAGTCTTCCCGGTAGAACAACCAGCCTAAGGTGACGGCGACAACCGGGTTTATATACATGTAGATGGAGACTACGGCGAGCGGCAGGTGCTGCAGCGCGTAGAGGTAGGCGCTGTAGGCAACGATCGAACCGAAGAGCGCAAGGTATACGACTGCGCCCATGACTCTCGGGCTAAGTTGGACGTTCCAGTCCCCTTGTACTAAGCAGAGAAGGCCTACAACAACCCCAACGCTGGCCTGCTGAATCGCGCCCACCAGAATCGGATTGGTTTTGTCGTTGCGGCGTTTTTGCAGAATCGAGCCGAGCGACCACGAAATACAACTCACCTGAAGGATCAGAAATCCCTTCACCGTCTCGCCACTCAAGCCGGAGTTCAGAGCCTCGGGCCCCACCAGCCAGACCGCACCAGCAAAACCAATTGCCATCCCAATAAAGGCCTTGGGGTTGATTCTGTCTCCACCGGGGATCAGCATCTCGACCCCAATCATCCAGAAGGGGTTGACGGTGATAAAGAGTGCAGCGAGGCCGCTCGGGATATGAGTCTCGGCTAGGGTAAGGGCGTAATTGCCAACCCCCAGAGTAAGCAAGCCGGTACCGATCGGCCCATAGAGCTCAGCACCCTTCGGCATGGGCCACTTTCGCCACCAGGCAAAGGCGAGGATCAACGCCCCTGAAAGCAGAAAGCGGCTGGCCACCAGCAGAAGCGGAGGAATCCCTTCGAGCGCAATCCGGATGCCGAGGTAAGTGGTTCCCCAGAAAAAGCAGACCGCGGCCAGACTCCACCAGGCGGCCGATGATGGTTCAGTGCGAGACAAGCCCTCAGGGTAGCAAGTACAATCGAGACTTGATCATTACCGTCACGCTCAATCCGGCAGTGGACCAAAACATTTCGGCCGATCAATTGGTTTTCGAAGACCGCGCCTACATTCTCGACAGCTTCGAGAGTGCGGGCGGGCGGGGCATTAATGCTTCGCGGGTCATCCATTCCTTTGGTGGCAAGACTCACGCTCTCGCCTTCTCAGGCGGAGCCAGCGGTGCGCATTTTGAAAAATTGATGCGCAGCTATGGCTTCCCCAGCGAGTTTGTGCCGATGAAAAACGCCATCCGCCACAATCTTTCGATTACCGACAAGCAGGGGCTCAGCGTCAAGCTGAATGAGCGCGGGCCGCAACTGGCTGCGTCAGAAGTTAAAGCAATTGAAGAAGCTATCGTGAAGCGTCTGCCCAAGGCCAAGTGGCTGATGCTTTGTGGGAGCGTTC